>NZ_MRUJ01000064.1:0-22643 GCF_002099325.1 Frankia sp. KB5
GCCCGTGGAGCCGACCGTAAGACCCGCGCAAGCGGGCGGGTGGCTGGGAAGCGGGAACCCGGCACGGCCACGGCCGGTCAGACCGGGGGTGCCTCACCGAGAGGCGAGGCGGCATAGGTGATGAGCGCTATCGATCATCACGATGCAACGGTGCCCGCTGGTACCTCGTGCTCTCGTGTGACGACGTTCCCGCCGCGGTGGTGGAACCCACGGGCGCGGTGGTCGGCCTGGATGTCGGGGTCGCGTCGTTGGTGACTACCTCGAACGGCGACCACTACGGCAACCCGCGTTTCCTCGAACGGTCCGCCGAACGCCTTGCCGACGCGCAGCGAGACCTGTCCCGCAAGAAGTGGGGCTCGAAGCGACGGAAGAAGGCCGTGGCACGGGTTGCGGCGCGGTCCCGCGCAGTCGCCCGGCAGCGGGTCGATCTCGCGAACAAGGCCGCGCTCGAACTCGTCCGCGACCACGACCTGATCGCCGTCGAAAAACTTAACATCAAGAGTATGGTCAAGCGGGCCGCGCCCAAGCCTGACCCCGACCGGCCGGGAGCGTTCCTGCCCAACGGGCAGGCCGCCAAGACTGGGCTTAACACGTCGATCCTCGACGCCGGGTGGGGGGTGTTCTTCAACGTGCCGCGTGCCAAGGCTGAAAGCGCCGGGCGGACGGTTGTTKAGGTGAACGCCCGCCGCACCTGGGTGACCCGGGTGGYGTCGGCGAACCAGCGCAGCACGAGCACCGCCTGCTCACGACTGGTGAGCTTCCGTTGTCACCGCCCCCCTTCAGCCACCCAGCCGCCTACCGTCCGTGATGCTCACGCAGAGCTATCGATCGTTGCGCGGAAAGGCTCACTGAGGTGAGGAGTTGACCGAAGTCGTCGGCGGACAGGACTGCGTTTGCTCGCGGCGGCAGCCCCGCTGGAGCAAGGCAACGGACGCGTGAGGAAGGGGTCGGTGCTTCGTCAGGCTTCCGGCGCCATATGTGCAAGCAGGGGGACATCGGCGGTGCTCGTACCGGCACGCTGCGGTCTCGCCGCTCAACGCCCGCGGTATGCGTCGGCGCGGTGCTCTACGGCGGTCACGAGAACGATGCGGTTCTCTTCGTCAATCTCATAGAGCACCCGGTACATGCCTCGCCGCGCCGACCAGGTTCCAGCGTAGGGCGGGTAGAGGAGACGCTTACCGAGCCTGTGCGGGTTCTCCAGGAGCGTCGTGGTGATGAACTCGTGTACGGCCGTGGCGACCTTTTCCGGTATACGTCCAGCAAGCGCGCGGGCCGCCGGACCGGTGATCTCRAGACGGTACGGCCCGGCAGCGCCCGTCATGACGAGCGTCTCCTGGCATCCGGCGCGGCGCGCTTGGCCATGAGCGCCGCCAGGTCCTCGGCGTCAAGCACGTCGCCGGCCTCGACAGCGGCGCGGGACTCGGCCAACTGCCGCATGGTCTCGCGGTTCGACAACACCTCGACGGTCTCCTCCAGCGCCGCGAGGTCGTCAGGCGAGACGAGGATCGCCACGGCATGACCATGGCGTGTGATCTCTACCCGGTCATGGGTTCGCTCGACGTCGTCGAGCAGCTCCGAGAGGCGGTTCCGAGCATCCGTGAAGGGCAGCGTCGTCACGATCTCAGTCTACGCTCAAGTGGCGTGAAGTTAAGGCAGAACTCGCGGCTCGAATCGGCCACAGAGACAGTCGGCCCGGAGGCCAGGGCGCACTGGCCATGCGCACTGGCCAGGGCGCCCTGGGTGGCAACTCGGCCGTCATCCGCGCAGATCCCGAGCCCGCCGCGTGGGGCCGAGCCGCGGCGGGCACCCGGGCCACACCGACGACGAAGACTGCCGAGCCGTCCTACAAGTGCGTGTGCAACCAAGGGGTGGTGCAGATCGTCCATCGCTGGCGGGCCGAGGTGACCCCGGACGGCCCGACCGATGCCCAGGTCAGCTGGTACGGCGGTGTCGCCCGGATGCCCTGAGCACTGACCCGCGCGAGCGTTCACGAGGTCGGGTCCGCATGATCGCGCGGTGGTCCCATGCGCGGTGGTCCCATGCGCGGTAGTCCCATGCGCGGTGGTCCCATGCGCGGTGGCCACGTTGTGGGGGGCAAGGCACGGTCCAGGGGACCGTGGACCGTGCTCAGGTCCTGCGCATTCACCGGCCGACGTGTCGGACCCGGGTGGGATGGTGGCTTTCGTCGCCGATGACGGTGGTGTAGTCTGTGAACCGAGTACACAGCAATCAAGTACACAGCAATCAAGTATGCGGCGATCAAGTATGCGGCAATCGAGGGCACAGCATTCGTGGCGGGTCGTCGAGGCCCGGTGGATGCCGAGGGGGGAGACGCGCCGTGGTGGAGCCGGAGGCCGAGGGTGGGCTGTTCCCCGTGCCGCGGGGGATCCCAGGGGCGCTGGGGGCGCCGCCGTCGCCTGCCGCGCCGGGGGGCGCGGCGGGCGACGGCACCGGTGCGGGCGACGGGGCCGGTGCGGGCGCCGACGGCCGTACGGCCGCGGAGGTCCTCGACGCGCCACAGCTCTTCGAGCCGGCGGCGTCCTATGAGGTCCGGGATGCCTTCGCCGAACTCGTCCGCCGGGATCTGCTCGGCCCGTGGGGCGGCGAGCGCGAGCAGTTCCACCCCAGGGCGATGGGCCCGCGCGAGCGGTACCTCGTCGGCATGCTCGGGCCGAAGCCGGCTCCGCGCGGTGCCCGGGAGGCCGCCGCCGCGGACGTCGTCGCCGACACGGAGACGGCTGTGCAGGGCGACGCGGACGCCGACCTGCCGGAGATCGCCACCCCGCAGAACCGGGGGCGGATCTGGGCGTCGTCGATGGGACTCTCCTTCGCCGTGCCGGCCGGAACTGACGTGCCGGCCGGAACCGACGGCACGGATCCGGTCGACGTCCTCGCCGTCACGGCGGCCTGGGGGCATTACACCAAGCGGGAGGTGGAGGACGACGAGGGCCGCAAGCGCAGCGCGTGGACCCGCGAACCGGTGGTCTTCGCGAACCGGGAGATCCGCCTGGACGATCACCTGGGCGCCGGTTCTCGGCGGATGCCGCTCGTCGGCGACGACGAGACCGGGGTCTTCCTCGTCGTCGCCGTCCGCGAGCGCGGTGCCCGTCGCGTCGTCGAGCTGACGCTGGTCAACAGCCAACCGGAGCCGCACTCGTCCGCGGACACGGCGTGGCTGTTCCAGCCGACGCTGTCGGTGACCGCGCTGGACGGCGCGCGCGCCGTCTTCCTGCCCGTCGACGATCCCGCGGACGAGTGGTCCGGCCCCGGTCTCGGTTTCGGCCCCGGCCCCGGCTCCCCCGAGGGCGGCGCGCCGCTCGCCGGCGCGCCGCTCGCCGGCGCGCCGCCCCTCGACGCGGATCACGAGGATCTGCATCTCCAGCTGCTGTACCGGGGGGAGCGTCGCTACGCGACCGGTCGCAATGTCGCGGTGCATCCGCACGTCCGGCCCGGTGAGCGGTGCGCCCACCGGCTGGAGACCACCTGGCTGCCCACCTACGACGTGCCGGCGACGGTCGCGCCCGCCGGGCCCGGCACGCCGCTGGCCGGGGTCGAACTGGCCATGGACACTCTCGCCGTGGCCGGGCCCGCCGCCCTGCGGCGCGGGTTGACGCCCCTCGCCGACGGTTACGCATCCTGGCTCGACGAGCGCGAGGCCGAGGTCGCGGGCCTGCCGGCGCGGCTGCGCCCGGCCGCTCGCACGGCAATCGGCGACGCCCGCCGAGCGGCGGACCGTATCCGGGCCGGTATCGCCCTGCTCACCGACCAGGACCAGCCGCGCCACCGCGAGGCGCTGGCCGCGTTCCAGTTCGCCAACGAGGCGATGGCCGCCCAGCGCCGGCACACGGCGATCGCCCGGCTGCGCGACGAGCAGGGGCTGGACTACGCTGCGGCCGCCGCTGCTGTGCGGGCCCGGGGCGCGGGGGAGGCCTCCTGGCGGCCGTTCCAGCTCGGCTTCGTGCTGCTCAACCTGCCCTCCCTGACCGACCCGGCGCACCCGGAGCGGGCCGCGGACGCCACCGCCGTCGTCGACCTGCTGTTCTTCCCCACCGGCGGCGGCAAGACCGAGGCCTACCTCGGCCTGACCGCCTACACCTTCGCGATCCGCCGCCTACAGGGGACCGTCGGCACCGGCGCCGCGGCCCGCTCCGGCGAGGCCGGGGTCGCCGTCCTCATGCGGTACACGCTGCGGCTGCTCACCGCCCAGCAGTTCCAGCGGGCCGCCACCCTGGTCTGCGCCGCCGAGGTGCAGCGCCGTGCGGACCCGGCGACCTGGGGTGCCACGCCGTTCCGCATCGGTCTGTGGGTCGGCGGCGGGGTGTCCCCGAACCGGTTCGAGGACGCCCGCGACCAGGTCGGCGAGGCGCGCGAGGCCGGCGACGGCAAGCGGGCCAACGTCCTGCAGACCCTGGGCTGCCCGTGGTGCGGCAGCGCGCTCGGGGCCCATACCGACGCCCACGTCGACGAGGACCTCCGCCGGGTGCTGCTGTACTGCCCGAACGGCGAGGGGGCCGACGCCTGCCCGTTCTCCCGGCGGGCGGCGCCCGACGAGGGCCTGCCGGTGCTCACCGTCGACGAGGAGATCTACCGCTACGCCCCGAGCCTGGTCATCGCCACCGTCGACAAACTCGCCCAGCTGCCCTGGCGCGGCGAGGCGGGGATCCTGTTCGRCCGGGTGAGCCGACGCTGTCCCCGGCACGGGTACCGCCACGACGACCTCGACGCCCGCACCGGCTGCGGCGAGCGTCACCACAGCCGCGGCAGGCGGCCCGCCGTGACCAGCGAGCCGGTCGTCCGGCTGCGCCCGCCCGATCTGATCATTCAGGACGAGCTGCATCTGATCTCCGGTGCGCTCGGCACCACCGTCGGCCTGTTCGAGAGCGCGGTCGACGAGCTGTGCACCTGGCCGGTCCCGGCCGGCGCGCTCACCGGCCCGAAGATCGTGGCCTCGACGGCGACCACCAGGCGGGCTCGCGACCAGGTGCTCGGCGTCTTCGGCCGCGGCCTCGCCGTCTTCCCGCCCCAGGTGATCGACGTGACCGATACGTTCTTCTCCCGGCGGGTCCCGGTCACCCCCGCCACCCCGGGCCGGCGCTACCTCGGCGTCTGCGCGCACGGGACGAGGATGAAGTCCGCCGAGATCCGCCTCGCCGAGATCCTGCTCCTCGCCGGCCAGACCCTGTTCGACCGGCACGGCACCCCCGCCGAGCCCTATCTGACCCTCGTCGGCTACTTCAACGCCACTCGCGAGCTCGCCGGCATGYGCCGCTACCTCGACGACGACGTCACCACCCGGGTGCGTACCCACGGCCGGCGCAAGGGGCTCGCCAACCGCATCGTCACCGGTACCGGCATGCTCGCGATCTCGGAGCTGACCTCCCGGGTCTCGTCGGCGGACATCAGCGAGGTGCTGGGCCGCCTGGAGATCCCCTTCGACCCCGAGCTCGACACCTCCGCGCGGCGGGAGGCCGTCGCCGAGAACGTCCGCGCATCGTTCCGGAGCAGGGAGCGGGACCGGCGGGCACCGCACCCCCTCGCCGAGCGCACCCGCGCCCGGAGCAACCAGGACCGGATCCCGGTCGACGTGGTGCTCGCGACTTCGATGCTCCAGGTCGGGGTGGACGTCTCCCGGTTCGGGCTGATGGCCGTGATCGGCCAGCCGAAGAACACCGCCGAGTACATCCAGGCGTCCTCCCGGGTCGGCCGGGACGCCGGCCGCCCGGGTCTTGTCGTCACCCTGTACAACTGGGCCCGGCCGCGGGATCTCGCTCACTACGAGGACTTCGAGTACTACCATGCGACCTTCTACCGGCAGGTGGAGGCGCTGTCCGTGACCCCGTTCACCCGCCGCTCCCTCGACCGGACCGCCACCGGCACGTTCGTCGCCGCCGTCCGGCACGCCGACGAGGCGAACACTCGCAACGTCAACGCCCACGACGTGGACCTCGCCGGCCCGACGGTCAGTGGAGTGATCGACCGGCTGCTGGCCCGCGCCGAGGCCGTCGCCGGGCCGCGCGGCCGGGAGTACCTCGAAGAACGGATCCGGCAGCTGATCGAGAGGTGGGAGCTGACGAGGACGGGCCCGTCCCGCATCGGTTATCGCACGGCCGGGGGACAGCAGCGGGTCACCGGCCTGCTGGAGCCCGCCGGGCACGTCCGCTGGGACGTTCTCACCGTCGCCCAGTCGATGCGGGAGACCGAGCGCGAGATCAACCTGCTGGTGCCCGGCCCCGCCGAGATCTTCACCCCCGCCTACGGCGAGCCGGGCTGGGCGTTCGGCGCGCCGCCGGACGCCGACGGTACCGGTGAGATCGGCAGCGGCGGTGAGATCGGCAGCGGCGGTGAGATCGGCAGCAGCGGTGAGATCGGGAGCAGCGAGGTGGACGACAGGGACGAGGTGGACGACGAGGCCGCCCCGGTCGGGGACGAGCTGGGGGAGACGGCCTTCGCGGCGGCACGGGCGGGCCGTCCGGCGCGGTCGGCCCGCGCAGCGCTCCCGGGGAGGGGTATCTGATGGTCACGGCGTTCCACCGGCGGGTCGGCGCGGTCCGGCCCAGCCACCTGATGTTCACCAGCGGTGTCGGCGCGCTCGTCGACCTGCCGAACTTCTCCGCGATCGTCCGCGGCGTTGACGACTGGGACTACCGCAACGTCCCCGAGTACCAGCCGATCGTCGAGCCGCGGTTGCTCGCCGCCGTGCGGCGGCTGTACGACCGGGGCGTCACCGAGCTGCGCCCGGCCCCATGGGCGGAGACCGATGCGGGCGACCGCAGCGGGCAGGGCGCCCGCATCGGCGTGCCCACCGTGCCGTTCCCGAACTGGCTGCGCTGCACCGCCTGCAACGAGCTGGACGTGATCGCCTCCCGCGCGTTCGGGTTCGAGAACCCGTGGCTGACCCGGCCCCAGGACGCCCGCTTCTTCCACGGCACCTGCGGGCGGAAGAAGACCGGCCGCCGGCCGCTCGCGGTGGCGGCCCGTTTCGTGCTCGCCTGCACCGCGGGTCATCTCGACGACTTCCCCTACCCGATGTTCGTGCACCGGGGCGCGCAGTGCGCCAGGGCGAGTCATCCCCGGCTGCGGATGGAGGACCGTGGCGGCAACCTCGGCGCCAACGTCGAGATCCGGTGCGTGAACTGCGACGCCCGGCGCAACATCCGGGAGGCCATGGGTCGTCGCGGTGCGGGGCACCTGCCACGCTGCCGGGGCCGCCATCCCCACCTGGGGACCTTCGCCGATGGCGGGTGCCCGCAGGAGTCCCGCCTGCTCGTCGTCGGCGCCTCCAACCAGTGGTTCGCCCAGACGCTGTCGGTGCTGTCGGTGCCGCGGACTGGCGCCAGCGAGCTGGCGGTCAAGGTCGAACAGCACTGGGAGGTCTTCGAAAAGATCAACAATATGGCGATTCTGGACTTTGCCCGCTCAGCGCCGATCCCGGTGTTCCGTCAGCTGGAGAAGTGGTCGAACGCCGAGATCTGGGCCGCGGTCGAGCGGCATCGCGCCGCGATCGAAACCGGCCCGGCCCCGGGTTCCGACGCCGACGGCGAGCGGGCCTACCCGGATCTGCGCACCCCGGAATGGGAGATCTTCTCCTCCGCCGTCCTCCCGGAACCCACCGACGATTTCGCCCTGCGCCGCGAGCCCGGCGGTGTGCCGGCACCGCTTGCCGGCTGCTACGCCGACGTCGTGCAGGCCGAACGCCTGCGGGAGGTACGGGCGCTGACCGGGTTCACCCGGCTGGACGCGCCCGACCCGGACGACCCCGACCTCGTCATCCGGGCGCCGCTGGCCCGTGGGCCGGCTTCCTGGGTACCGGCGAGCGAGGTCCGCGGCGAGGGCATGTTCCTGCGGGTGCCCGAGGAGATCCTCGGCCCGTGGGCGCGCCGCGTCGCGGACAGTGTCGCGATGCGCGAGCACCGCGACGCCTACAGCCGATTCCGGGTGAACCGCTACTCCGACCGGATCGCCGGGGACTTCGACCCCATGCAGGGCTGGCCCGGGGAGCGCTTCCTCGCCCTGCACACCCTGTCCCACCTGCTTATCCGGACTATCGCGCTGGAGTGCGGCTACAGCTCGGCCAGCCTGAGCGAACGCATCTACGCCGGGGACGACGGCGACCCGCGCGGCGGCATCCTCATCTACACGGCCGTCCCGGACGCGGAGGGCACCCTGGGCGGGCTGGTGTCGCTGGCCGAGCCCGACCAGCTGCTCCGGCTGACCCGCCGGGCCCTCGCCGACGCCCGGCACTGCTCGTCCGATCCGCTGTGCGCCGAGCGGCTGCCGTCGGCGCCCGCCGACTTCCTGCACGGAGCCGCCTGCCACGTCTGCCTGTTCGTGTCCGAGACGACCTGCGAGCGTGGCAACCGCTTCCTCGACCGCCGGTTCGTCGTGCCCCTCGGAGACGAGCCGCAGGACCGCGCCCTCGCCCTGTTCGGCGGGCTGCCGTGAACGGGCTGCCGGTGAAGACCAGCGGTCGGGACACGGCGAGCTCCGCGGCTGTCACGGCCACGGCCACGGCCACGGCCACGGCCGCAGACACGGCCACGGTCACCGCCACCGACATCGCCCGGCTGGCCGGAGTCGGGCGGGCCGCGGTCAGTAACTGGCGGCGCCGGTTCGCCGACTTTCCCGCACCCGTCGGGGGGACGTCGACCAGCCCGCTGTTCGCGCTGGCCTCCGTGGCGGACTGGCTCGCCCGGCATGACCGACCGTTCCAGGTCGAGGCGGCCGACCAGGTGTGGCAGCGGATCCGGGGGGCCGTCGATGATCCACGCCTCGGTGAGGTGACCGGCCATCTCGGGGGTTTCCTCATTTATCGTCAGCGGGATCCCGCGGGCGCCACGGCACTGCTCGGGGAGAGCGACGCGGTGGCGGCCGTATCCCTGGAACCGGCGATCGCCCGCGCCGTGCCGGAGCTTCCCGGTGGTTTCCCCGATACCTGGGAGACCGGGTGGGTGGCGATCGCCCGGGTCGCCGCCGAGGCGGCGGACCGGCACGGCCACGCGGAGCTCTTCGACGCGCTGCGCGCCCGCTACCGCGAGGTCTGCTCCCGGCAGGTGGCGGAGCCTCCGCGGGCGGTCGGGGAGCTGATGGTGACCCTCGCCGGCCTGCGCGGCCGGTCGGGGGCCGCCACGGTGCTCGACCCGGCCTGCGGGATCGGCGGGCTGTTGGAGGCCGCCCGGGCCGCGGGGGCGGGCCGCCTGCTCGGCCAGGATGTCAACCCGACGATGGCGCGGGTGAGCGCCGTCGGACTGCTGCTGCGGGGTGGTGACGCGCGGATCGTCGCGGGCGATTCGCTGCTCGCCGGCACCTTCGCCGGGGAACGGGCCGACGCGGTCCTGTGCGCCCCGCCGTTCGGGCAGCGTTCCTGGGGCTACGACGAGCTGCTCGGCGCGCCGTGGTGGCGCCACGGTGTTCCACCGCGGGGGGAACCCGAGCTGGCCTGGGTGCAGTACTGCCTGGCGCACGCCCGGGACGGCGCGCAGGTGCTGGTCATCATGCCGGCGGCCGCCGCGTCGCGCCGTGCCGGGCGCCGCATCAGGGCGAACCTGCTGCGCGCCGGGGAGTTGCGCGCCGTGCTGGGGCTGCCGCCCGGCCTGTTCCCGGCGGGATCGGCCCCGGATCTGTGGGTGCTCCGCCGCGGGGCCGGCCCCGATGCCGGGGCCGGCCCCGATGCCGGTGCCGGTTCCGATGCCGGTGCCGGCGGGGCCGGGGCGACGCCCGCTCAGGTGCTGCTGGGCCTGGCGCGCGATGAGATCGCCGTCGTCGAAGCGGCCTGGGCGTTGTTCGTCGCCGCTGGCGGGTTCGGCGGCGACACCGCCGCCCAGGCGGACCAGGTGGCCGACGACGCCGATCTGCCGGCGGGATTCCGGCGGATATGCGTTGCGGACCTCCTCGACGACGAGGTCGACGTGAGCCCGCGACGCTACATCGACCATCCTCCGGAAAGAACCGCTGTCGGTGAATTTCCCGCGGTCGGTGAATTCCCCGCTGTCCGGGAGGATTTCCTGGCGACGGTGGCCTCGTTGTCCTCGGCGGTTCCCCTCCTGACCCCACCGAGGGGATCCGGACCGGCGGACCGGCCGGCTTCGTTGAGCGTCACGTCGAGCGTCACGATCGGTGAGTTGGCAAAAGCCGGATCGTTGACGATCCTGATGGYCCCGTTGCAGACCAGGGCCGGGGTCGGTGACCTGCCGTTGCTCACCGCGGGCGATGTCCGGCATGGGCGGGGCCCGTCGAGCCGGACGGAGGAACTGGCCGGAATGCTCGTTCTCCGGCCCGGCGACGTCGTCTGTGTGACGGCGTCGGGGGAGAGCATGGCCCGAGTCGTCGAGGACGCGGGCGCCGTTCTCGGGCCGCGGGTGGTGCTCCTGCGGGGCGATCCCGACCGGCTCGATCCGTACTTCCTGGCCGGGATCCTGCGGGCGGCAGGCCATCGGGCGCACGGGCGATCCGGTGGTGGCGCGGATGCCCAGGCCGCCGGTCGCTCGGGTGGATCGTCGCCGCGCGCCGACCCGCGGCGGGTCCGGATACCGGTTCTCCCGCTGGCCGAACAGCGTTCCCGGGGGCTCGACTTCCAGCGCCTCACGATGGTCGAGAAGTCGCTGCGCAACGCGGTGGAACTGGCCGAGACCATCGTCCGGCTCGGTCATCTCGGAATCGCCGACGGAAGCCTGCGGGGCGGGGAGACAGGTCCCGGGTAATGACACCCCTGCCCGGTACACAGGTCCGGCCGAAGCCTTCTCCTGGTGACGCTGAAGGCGGCGCGGTGCAGCCCGGATCAGCAACTCGACAATGCCGTGGCCGGCCGACAATGCCGTGGCCGATGCCGTTTCCGGGTGGGGGTAGTGTTCCCGGGGATCGGGCGGGAAGGGACGGGGGCACGGTGGCCGCGCGGTGGATGATCGACAGGCGGTATGAGCTCGAGGCTGTTCCATTGGCCAAGGGCGGAATGGGTGAGGTCTGGGTCGGCCGGGATGTGAAACTCGACCGGGAGATCGCGGTCAAGTTCGTCCGTTTTCCCGACGGCCAGCCCGACCAGGAGCTGATCCGCCGGTTCATCCGGGAGTCCCGCATCACCGCCCGCCTGCTGCATCCGGGGGTGCCGGCGGTGTACGACGCGGGTACCCACGAGGAGCGTCCCTACCTGGTCATGCAGCGGGTGCACGGCCTCAGCGTGGCGGATCTCGTCGCCGAGCAAGGCGCGCTGCCCGTCGGCTGGGCCGCCGCGATTGCCGCCCAGGTGGCCTCGGTGCTCGCGGTGGCGCATCGGGCGTCGCTCGTGCACCGCGACCTCAAACCGGCGAATCTGATGCTGGAGCCGGACGGTACCGTGAAGGTGCTGGACTTCGGGCTTGCCGTTGCGCTCGACCGGACCAACCTGTCGAAGATCACGGTGACCGGCCAGCACCTCGGCAGCCCTGCCTACATGGCGCCCGAGCAGGTGCTTGCCGGCCTGAGCACGCCCGCCACCGACATCTACGCGCTGGGTGCCACGCTGTTCGAGATGTTGACCGGTCAGCGGCTGTTCGCCGGTGCGTCGTCCTACACGGTGATGAACAAGCAGGTCGAGGAGGTCCCGGCGCGGGTGCGGTCGCTGCGCGCCGACGTGCCGCGCGGCCTCGACGAGCTGGTCGCCGCGATGCTGAGCAAGGCACCGGAGGATCGCCCGTGCGGCGTGGAGAAGGTGTACGCGGCGTTGATCGGATCCGTGGTGGACCTCGGCCCGCTTCCCGGGGCCGTCGACGACGCCGTGGACAACCCGGTACGGATGTACGCGGCGGTCGCGGGCCGGGTGGTACCGCGCGGGGCGGCCCGGAACACCGCCGCCTCCACACGGGGATCCGCCGCTGGACCGCCCGGGGAATCCGGTGGCGGGGTCGGGCGGTCCGAGCTTCGTCGTGCCCGGGACGAGGCTCGGACGTTGGCCCGGGCTTCCCGCTACAGCCAGGCCGCCGGTGTGCTGGCGGCGGCGGTGGACCGGGCCGGTCGTGCCCTCGGCCACGACAGCGCGGACGTGCTCGCGCTCCGTCTCGATCTGGCGGACCACCTGTTCGAGGGCGGTGACTTCCGCCGCGCCGTGGACGGCTACCGCACGCTTCTCGTCGATCTCGTCCACCGGGACGCTCCGGACAGCGAGCGGGTTCTGCGCTGCCGTCTGCGGGAGGCGACCTGCCGGGCCCTGATCGGTGAGACCGGCCAGGCGCTCGAACAGCTTCGTGGGCTGCTGGAGGACGAGATCAGGGTGTTCGGTGCGGACGACGCCCAGGTCTTCGAGCTGCGACGGCAGATCGGGCTGTTGCAGCTCGGCGCCGGCCATCGGGCGTCGGCCACCGAGACCCTATCGGCGCTGCTCGCCGATCTGCTYAGGGTCTGGGGGATGGAGCATCCGATGGTGCCCGTCGTCCGGGAGCTGCTGGCCGGTGCCGTCGGTTGATCGACGGCGGAATCGACCGTCACGAGCGTCCCATCCCGTCTGTTGTGAGGTTGTGGCGGGGGACACGCCGGGGCGGGGCGGCACCGTACAGTCGGACGGTGACGAAGCCGGAAAGCCCCGTGGCGTACGATCCCGGTTCCCAGGCTGGTCCCCATCCCGGTCCCCAGGCATCGCCACCGCCCGCTTCGGGCGCCGCACCGGCGGGTCCGTTCGTCCCGGGCGGATTTGTCCCGGGCGAAGTGGTCGTGCACCGGTCGTTCACCACCAAGCGGCTCGTCTTCGTCCGCGCGGGTCACGTGGTCGGCCACGATGAGCGCGGCCTGCGGCTGTGGATCCCGCACGGCTGCCCGATGGCCGTCGAGCTGAGCACGGACGGTCGCGGCCTGCGCGACATGCCGTTCGCCGAATGGATCCGCCAATCTACGGTGCTGGTGACGAGGCCCTGGCCTGGGCCGAACATCCTCATGCTGATCCCGCCGGCGGGCGCACACTCGGTGTGGTGGTTCTGGGACCGGCAGGGGCGGTTCGCCCGTTGGTACATCAATCTCGAGGCACCCGCCGTGGCCTGGCGCTACGACGGACTCGTCGGGGTGGATACGACCGACCACGACCTCGACCTGTGGGTCTGCCCGGACCGGACCTGGCAGTGGAAGGACGAGCACGAGCTCGCGGAACGGCTCGCGTTTCCCGAGCACTACTGGGTCACCGACGCGGCGGCGGTGCGGGCCGAGGGCGAGCGGCTGCTGCGGCTCGTCGAGGCGAGGGCGTTCCCGTTCGACGGCACCTGGTGCGATTTCCAGCCGGACCCGTCCTGGCGCACACCGGATACCCTGCCTCCCGGCTGGGACCGCCCGCGGGCGCCGGGTACGACCGAAACCGGCCCGCGCTGAGGGCGATGTCAACAGCCGGCTACGCCGAGAAGGCCCACCCTGACCAGCGGGCCACCGTCACGATGATTGCCGGCCCGGCGGGCGGGGCAGCCTGGTACTGGTCATATCGGGCGATGAGCAGTTCGACGGCGGGGGCGTGTCCGGGTTCTCCCGCCCGGACGATGCGGGCCTCGCCGTCGGCGCGCGCCCACCACAGCCGCGACCAGTCGTCGTCGTAGGCGTCGACGAGCAGGCTGACCTGAGGATTCTCGGTGATGTTGCGCAGGCGCCGCAGACCCCCGAGCGTGCTCTTCGGTTTGTGATCGACTGCGGTGACGACGCTGGCGGCGCCCGCGTTCACGGCGCCCGCGTTCACGGCGAAGGTGACGGGCACGATGTGTGGACGTCCGTCGCCACCGGCGGTGGCGAGCCGGGCGACCCGCGCCGCGGTGAACCGGGTGCGGGCCTCGACGTCGGTCAGCCGCACGGTCCCACCGTAGGATCCCACCGGATGGAGGCGACCACAGGGGGCGGGACGCGATGCGTCGTCCATGCGCCAGACTGGTCAGATGTCCGCCACCCTCGTCGCGTCCGGCCTCACCGTCACCCGCGGTGGGGCGACCGTCCTCGACGGCGTCTCCCTCACCGTCGCGCCCGGCGACCGTCTCGGCGTGGTGGGGCCCAACGGCGTCGGTAAGTCGACGCTGTTGCGTGCCCTCGCCGGGCAGGTGACGCCCGACGCGGGCCGGGTGGATCTCGCGCCGCCGACCGCCAACGTCGGCCTGCTCCCCCAGGAACCCGACCGCAACCCCGGGGAGACCCTGCGGGCCTTCCTCGCCCGTCGCACCGGCGTCGCCGCGGCGCAGGCCGAGCTCGACGCCGCGACCGAGGCGTTGGCCCTGGGCATGTCCGGGGTCTCTGGCACGTCCGGGGCTTCTGGCACGTCCGGGGCTCCTGGCATGTCCGGAGTCGACGACCGCTACAGCGTCGCCCTGGAGCGGTGGCTGGCGATCGGCGCGGCCGACCTCGACGCCCGCGCCGAAGAGGTGTGCGCCGATCTCGGTCTGCCCGCGGGCGCGCTCGACAGCCCGACGACGGCGTTGTCCGGCGGGCAGGCCGCCCGGGGATCGCTGGCCGGCGTCCTGCTGTCCCGGTTCGACATCACCCTGCTCGACGAGCCCACCAACGACCTCGACTTCGACGGGCTGGAACGGCTCGAGCGGTTCGTCCAAGGCGTGCCCGGGGCGCTGGTCGTCGTCAGCCACGACCGCGAGTTCCTCGACCGCACCATCGACACCGTCGCCGAACTCGATCCGCACCGGCACGGCCTCACCCTCTTCGCTGGCGGATGGACGGCATACCTGCAGGCCCGCGAGGTCGCGCGGCGTCAAGCCCGGGAGCGGTACGAGGAGTACGCCGGCCAGCGAGCCGATCTCGTCGCCCAGGCGCAACGCCAGCGGGAGCAGGCGGTGCGGGGTTCGGTGCGGGCGAAGCGGCGGATGCCCGACGGTGACCGGGCTGCCAAGGGAGCCCGGATCGAGGCGGCGACGAAGAGCGCGGCCAGGGTCCGGTCCATCGAGTCCCGCATCGACCGGTTGGCGGAGGTCGAGGAGCCCCGCAAGGAATGGCAGCTGCGCATGTCGATCGCCGCCGCGCCCCGGTCGGGCGATGTCGTCGCGACATTGACCGGCGCGGTGGTGGCCCGGTCGGGCTTCACCCTGGGGCCGGTCGATCTGACGATCGCGTGGGCGGACCGGGTGGTGATCACCGGGCCGAACGGCGGGGGCAAGACGACCATGCTGGGTGCGCTGCTCGGCCGTATCCCCCTGGCCCGGGGGCACCAGGCACTCGGGTCCGGCGTGCGGCTCGGCGAGATCGACCAGGCCCGCGGCCTGTTCCGGGGTGAGGCCACGGCGCTGGCCGTCGCCGAGCGGGCGACCAGTTGGCCGGCGGGTGAGGTGCGCACCCTGTTCGCGAAGTTCGGTCTCGGCCCGGATCAGGTCACCCGGCCGGCGGCGTCCCTGTCGCCGGGAGAACGCACCCGGGCGGGGCTCGCGCTGCTGCAGGCGGTCGGCGTGAACTGCCTGGTGCTCGACGAACCCACCAACCACCTCGACCTTCCGGCGATCGATCAGCTCGAACAGGCGCTGGCCGGCTATGCGGGCACCCTGCTACTCGTCACCCATGATCGGCGCATGCTCGACACGGTCGCGGTGACCCGCCGGCTGCACGTCAACGGCGGCCTCGTCACCGAGAAGCCCCTCGTCACCGAGAAACCATTGTGACGGCTCGCCGAGAACGTCAGGCGCCGGTGTTCGGCCAGAACGCCGCATGGGGAAACGGGGAGTCCGTGGTGGTCGCGGAACCGAGCACGACGTTGTTCGGGGTGGCGGCGTTGCCCGTGCTCACCGGTCCTCCGAGGGTGCCCAGATCGGTCAGCCGGCCGCGGTACCAGCGGAACGCGTGGCTGCCCTGACCCGAGGGCACCGTCCCGCACACCACACCGTGATCATTGAGGCCGAGAAGCTCCAGCGGGCCGAGCGGTGAGGTGATCGGGATGCGGCGACCCGCGATCCACAGGAACCCGCCACCCGACGATCCGAGGCTGCGCACCAACACCTGACCGAGCCTGTTCACGGCGACCGCCTCGCTGTGCAGGTCACTGCCGAGGGTCCCGAGATCGGTCATGCGGCCGCCGTCCCACAGGAACGCGCGGGAATGGCCGTCCGAGGTCTCGCTGGTCCCCACGATCTGCCTGGCGTTGTTCACGTCGGCGACGACGGTCGAGGAACCGCCGAGGGTCCCGAGATCCGATATTGTGCCGGCCGACCAGAGAAACCCGTGGCTGGYGCCCTCCCGGGTGAGGCTGTTACCCACCACCCTTCCCTGCACCGTGACGGCCACGGCGGAACTCAACGGTCCGCCAAGYGTGCCCAGATCCGTCATCGTGCCGTTCGACCACCGGTAGGCGTGCTGCTCGCCCGTATTGGTGGTGCTGGTCCCCACGATGAATCCGGTGTCGCTGACGTCGACCGCGGTACTGGACTGTCCGCCCTGACTGGGGGTRCCGCCGAGGAATCCCAGCGACTGATAGACGCCACGGTTCCAGCGGAACGCCTCCCGGCTGTAACGCGTGGTGTTCTCGCCGACGACCACGCCGGCCTCGCTCACCGCGGCCGRCCGGCTGTTCCCCGGCAGGCCGCGCACCGTACCGCCGTGGTAGACGAACCCACTGAGCTCGGAGGATGAGGTCTGCCAGTAGCCCGCGAAAAGGCCTGCGGTGTTGCCGCCGGTGAGGAGACCGGAGGCCCCGGTCGGGGATGGAATGTCCACGACGGCGGGTCGGGTGGGCGCGGGTGGGGAGGACGGCGCCGCGGTGGCCGCGCCCGCCGCGGTGGCCGCGCCGAGGTAGCCGAGCGACCAGGGCGCGAGGGTCGTGGCCACCGTGGCGGCACGGATGAATGTCCTTCGATCGTTCATCGCGAAATGATCTCCTCTGGCCGGCTGCCACGGTCAGCCGTCGACGGTGATCGGCCGACGTCGGTCGACCGGCTGGAGGAGTTCGTGGAGCCATCACGCAATGCCAACTCTCCGAGGCCGGAGGATTGCAACATGATCTACCGTCGTCAATCAACGACACGCTGGCACCGTCGGCGGCTCACCCCATCGGCTTGGCGGTGACGGTCGGGTCAGGATGAAGCACGATGTTTCGCCACCAGGCCGGGCGCACCAGTGGGACACTGACCGGGTGAATGCGCTCGGGACGAGCCGTGACTCCGCGCCGGCAGCGATGCCCTCTGACGCCCGGCGGATCCTCGTCGTCGGCAGCGGCGGGGCGGGCAAGAGCACCCTGGCGCGTGAGCTCGCGCGCCAGACCGGACTGCCGCTCGTGCATCTCGACCGGTACTTCTGGCAACCGGGATGGGTCGAGACACCCACGGCGCAATGGCGGTCCGTCGTCGCCGACCTCGTCGCCGAGCCCGCATGGGTGATGGACGGGAACTACGGCGGCACGCTGGACCTGCGCATTCCCGCCGCCGACCTCATCGTGTTCCTGGACCTGCCGCGGCGGATCACCATCCCACGAGTACTGCGACGCTGGGCGCGGTGGCACGGGCGGAACCGTCCCGACCTCGCCGCGAACTGCCCGGAACGGCTCGACCTCGCTTTTCTCACGTGGCTGTGGAGATATCCGAGTACCAGCCGCAACCGTCTCGCCGACAGCATCGCCGAACACCACGCCGGACACCGGGTCGTTCGTCTGTGTACCCCGCGTGAGGTTCGTCTCTGGCTGGCCGCCGTGGCCTATTCGGGAGTTCCAGCGGCCCGCCCGTGACGGCCACCGGCCGTCACCGGGCCGTTACCCGTCCGTCGGCTGGCCGTCACCCGGCCGTCGCCGGTGAATGTGGGGGGACCTGAGCA
This sequence comes from Frankia sp. KB5, assembly GCF_002099325.1. Lineage (NCBI taxonomy): Bacteria > Bacillati > Actinomycetota > Actinomycetes > Frankiales > Frankiaceae > Frankia > Frankia sp. KB5. The sequence goes on from NZ_MRUJ01000064.1 coordinate 17,722, forward strand.
CGGTCTGCGGTCCCTGGACCGTGCCTTGCTCCCCACAATGTGGCCGGACAATGTGGCCGGCGTCGGTGCTTCCCGCGCCGAGGGTTCCCCTCGGTGGTGGGTATGACGGTACCGGGCACCTGTGTGCCATGTTGGCGTAGCGTGCTCGCTCGGGCTCCGCCGGATGTCGGGGGACCGCGCCGGACGCCTGGCTGACCCGGGCATGACCCGGCTTGGAGACCGGATCGGAGACCCGAATAGAACCCGGACATGATCTGACGACCGTGACGCGAAGGGCCGATAGTGAGCGCAGTGATAATCGACGGCAAGGCCGTCGCCCGCAGAGTGCGTGAGAACGTGGCCAGGGAGGTCGCTGAGTTCCGCGACCGGACCGGCATCCAGCCCGGCCTCGCGACCGTGCTCGTGGGTGACGACCCCGCGTCCGCCGTGTACGTCGGTGGCAAGCGTCGGGCCTGTGTCGAGGCCGGCATGGCCGACCTGCATCAACACCTGCCGGCCGACACCTCCCAGGAGAAGGTCGCGGCGCTCTTGGATGATCTTGCCGCCGATCCGGCCGTGTCGGGTATTCTGCTGCAGCTTCCGGTGCCCGAAGGCTTGGACGGGGCCGCGCTCGTCGGCCGGATCCCACCCGGGAAGGACGTTGACGGGCTCACCACCGCCAGCGTCGGTCTGCTCGCCCGGGGTCTGCCGGGTCTGCGGCCCTGCACACCGTCCGGGATCATCGAGTTGCTGGACTCCTACGACGTCGAGTTGTCCGGTACGCCCACGGTCGTCGTCGGTCGTTCGGAGCTGGTCGGTCGTCCGGTGGCAGCGCTGCTGGTGGGACGTAACGCGACCCTAACGATCTGTCACTCCCGTACACGGGACCTGGCGGCGGTCTGCCGCGGCGCCGACGTGCTCGTCGTCGCAGCGGGAAAGCAGGCGATCATCGGCGCCGACGCGGTGAAGCCGGGCRCCACCGTCATCGACGTCGGCATGCAYCGGACCCCGCAGGGCCTGCGTGGCGACGTGGATTTCGAGGCGGTGCGCGAGGTGGCCGGGAAATTGACCCCGGTGCCGGGCGGGGTGGGGCCGATGACGATCGCGATGCTGCTGCGCAACACCCTGCTCGCTGCGCAGGCCGCCACCGGGACGGACGGTCCGGGCTGACGGTCCGGGCTGACGGTCCGGGCTGACGGTCCGGGCTGACGGTCCGGGCTGACGGTCCGGGCTGACGGTCCGGGCTGACGGTCATCGCGAGCCGCTTACCGCACCGAGTCACCCCGGGCTTGCGGGTCACATCCCTGACGTGAAGGTTTTCATCGGTTCTTCGCCAGCCGGCCGGTGGGGCCTACGAGTTCTGTCGGTGGCATGCGCCAGAATCGCCATCGTTGGGCAAGATGTGCGTTCGGCGTGGGGAGACGGGCATGACCAGCGGGGACGAGTCCGAGGTCAGGGACAGCGGCGGGTCGGTGGCACGGGCGCAGACCCCGCCAGCGCCAGCAGCACCGCCCCCGCCGGGGCCGGCTGTCGCCGGGGACGGCAACGGCACCCTGGCGGATTCCGCTTCCGGCCCCGCCGGTTCCGGTGGCCGTCCGGCGCGCGCCCGCCGGCCACGCATCGTCTACGTCTTCGCGGTCTTGGCCGTCGGCTGGCTCCTGCTCGGCGGCGTCGGCGGGTCCTACCAGGGCAAGCTCGGTGAGGTCCAGAAGAACGACAATGCCGCCTACCTCCCGAACTCGGCCGAGTCGACCAAGGTCGACACCGCGTCGCGGCAGTTTCGCTCCGTGCGGACGATTCCCGGCTTCGTCGTCTACGACCGCCAGGGCGGGCTGACCGCGCAGGACAAAGCCAAGATCACCGCCGACGTGAGGTCCTTCGCCGGGATTCACGGGGTGGACGCCGGCCAGCTCGGGCCGCCCCAGTTCGCCCGCAACGGCGCTGTGGCCGCCGTGGCCGTGCCGCTCGTCGCCCAGGACGGCGGCCGCGAGGTCAAGGGTGATGAGCTCGTCGACGTCGAGAAGGCCGTCGTCGCGGCCGCCCGCGACGGGGCACCGGCCGGTCTCGCCGTGCACCCGGCCGGGCCGGGGGGTCTGCTCGTCGCCTTCATCGAGGCATTCTCCGGCCTCGACGGGCTGTTGCTGCTCGCCGCGGGCCTCGTCGTCGTGGGCATCCTGCTGCTCGTCTATCGCAGCCCGGTGTTGTGGTTCTTCCCGCTGTTCAGCGCGGTGCTCGCGCTCGGCGTCTCGGCGCTGATTATCTATCCGTTGGCCAAGAACAACGTCCTCACCCTCAACGGACAGGGCCAGGGCATCCTGTCGGTGCTGGTCATCGGCGCCGGCACCGACTACGCGCTGCTGCTGGTGAGCCGCTATCGGGAGGAGCTGCACGCCTACCCCAGCCGGATCCAGGCGATGATCGTGGCCTGGCGGGGCGCCGCTCCGGCGATTACCGCCTCGGCGGTAACGGTGATCCTCGGCCTGCTCTGCCTGAGCCTCGGGGAACTGAACTCCACCCGCAGCCTCGGGCCGGTGGCGGCGATCGGCATCGCCTGCACAGCCCTGATCATGCTGATCTTCCTGCCGGTGTTCCTGGTGATCGCCGGGCGCTGGATCTTCTGGCCTCGCATTCCCCGCGTCGATCACCAGGCCGACCTCGCCGGTCACGGTCTCTGGGCACGCTTCGCCGGAGGCCTCGTCCGCCGGGCCCGGTGGGCCTGGATCGTCACGACGGTCGTGTTGCTGGCCTGCTCGTCCCTGATCGTCACCCTGAAGGTCGACGGCCTGTCGACGACGGACAGCCTGACGGGGCGGCCGGAGGCGATCGTCGGCCAGGAGATCTTCGACGCCAACTTCAGCCAGGGGCAGGGCGCCCCGGCCGTCATCATCACCAACACCGTTGCCGCCGCGGACGTCATCGCCGCCGTCCGGAAGGTCGACGGCGTCGCCACCGCTCCCGGCTCGGTCTGCGTGGAGGTCGACTACGCCAAACTCGCCGCCCGGTTGGCGTCCGGTGGACGTCCGGCGGCGAGGGGTTCCGACGGATGCGCCCCGAAGTCGGTCCAGGTCGCCCCGGTTGACGGTCGAATCGCCATCGACGCCGCCATCGTCCACCGTTATGACACCGCCGAGGCTTACAACACGATCACTGCGATCCGACGGGTCGTCCGGGAGGTGCCCGGGGCGAACGCCCTGGTCGGTGGCCAGTCGGCGATCAATCTCGACACCCAGAACGCCTCGCGCCACGATCGCAACCTGATCATCCCGATCGTGCTGGTCGTCATCCTCCTCGTGCTCGGCGTCCTGTTGCGGGCGCTGCTCGCCCCGGTCCTCCTGATCGCGACGGTGGTRCTCTCGTTTGCCGCGACGCTGGGCGTGAGCGCGGTGGTGTTCAACCACGTCTTCGGGTTCGCCAACGCGGATCCCGGCTTCCCGCTGTTTGCGTTCATCTTCCTCGTCGCCCTGGGGATCGACTACAACATCTTCCTGATGACCAGGGTCCGGGAGGAGACCCTCATCCACGGCACCCGTAGCGGCATCGTGCGCGGCCTCGCGGTCACGGGCGGGGTCATCACCTCGGCCGGGATCGTCCTCRCCGGGACGTTCGCCGTGCTCGGCGTCCTCCCGCTGGTCTTCCTGGCCCAGGTGGGTTTCTCGGTGGCCTTCGGGGTGCTGCTGGACACGGTTCTGGTCCGCTCGGTCCTCGTGCCGGCGCTGAGCCATGACCTCGGTCCGAAGATCTGGTGGCCCTCGAAGCTCTCCTGACACGCACTCGCCCGGCCCGGCCTCCGCGCCAGGACCGAAGCCAACGCACGCTGTCGGCCCCCTGTCCTCGACGGAGGGTGCCGGACCCAGCCGCACGGGAACGGACTTTCGATGCCGGTGAGGCGGGGCCGGGGACACCACGCGGGCAGCGGGGCTGGCCGCCGGGCCTTACGGGCCTTACGGGACGCTACGAGACACGCACGGGCATCGATGCCCAGCCGCGGACCGTGGAGGTACGGRCTTGGACGGCGTTGTCCCAGGCGATTTCCCAGTCGAGGAAGCGGGTGAGGACCTCGTCCAGGGCCACCTTGCCCTCGATGCGGGCCAGTGCGGCGCCGAGGCAGTGGTGGATGCCGTAGCCGAAGCTCAGGTGGCGGCCGATCTCGCGGTGGATGTCGAACTCCTCTATCGAGCCGCGGCCGCACCGGTAGGTCTGCCGGTCGGTCAGGTGGTCAGGTGATCTTTTCCAGCTGGACCGGTAGCCCGTCCCGTGGAACAGGCAGCGGGAAACGGTCTAATGAGATCCGGTAGCCCGGTGCCAGGCTCCACCGGTACCGCAGCAGCATCTGGTGCAGGATCGCCTTCACCTGCTGACCGGCGAAGTGCAGACCGATGCAGGTATGTGGCCCGCCACCGAACGGTTGCCAGGCGTAGGGATGTACCTTGTCCTCGCGACGGTGGTCCGCGAACCGCTCCGGGTCGAACCGTTCCGGGCTCGGCCAGTACTCCGGCATCTGGTGGGTGAAGGCGAGCGCGAGGGCGGCCACGGTACCGGCGGGCACCGTGACGCCGAGCACGTCGATGTCTTTCACTGTGGCGCGCAGGAGGATCGGCACCGGCGTGACCAGGCGCAGCGCCTCCTTCATGACCAGAGCGAGTGACGGCAGCCGATCGAGGTCGGCATGGTCCACCGCTGGCGTGCCGAGGGCGAGCGACTCCTCGCGGCACCGCTGCTGCCACTCCGGATGCCGTGCCAAATAGTAGCTCATGCTGGTCATCGTGATCGTGGACGTGTCGTGCGCGGCCACCATCATCAGGATCATGTGGTTGACGACGTCGTCGTCGCTCAGCCTGCTGCCGTCCTCGGCCTCGGCGTGGCAGAGCCGGCTGAACATGTCGGTGCCGCTCCCGGCTCGTTTCGCGGGCACCCGCAGCCGCAGGAACTCCTCCAGGTACCGG
>NZ_MRUJ01000065.1:0-25881 GCF_002099325.1 Frankia sp. KB5
ATGTACCTTGTCCTCGCGACGGTGGTCCGCGAACCGCTCCGGGTCGAACCGTTCCGGGCTCGGCCAGTACTCCGGCATCTGGTGGGTGAAGGCGAGCGCGAGGGCGGCCACGGTACCGGCGGGCACCGTGACGCCGAGCACGTCGATGTCTTTCACTGTGGCGCCCAGGAGGATCGGCACCGGCGTGACCAGGCGCAGCGCCTCCTTCATGACCAGAGCGAGTGACGGCAGCCGATCGAGGTCGGCATGGTCCACCGCTGGCGTGCCGAGGGCGAGCGACTCCTCGCGGCACCGCTGCTGCCACTCCGGATGCCGTGCCAAATAGTAGCTCATGCTGGTCATCGTGATCGTGGACGTGTCGTGCGCGGCCACCATCATCAGGATCATGTGGTTGACGACGTCGTCGTCGCTCAGCCTGCTGCCGTCCTCGGCCTCGGCGTGGCAGAGCCGRCTGAACATGTCGGTGCCGCTCCCGGCTCGTTTCGCGGGCACCCGCAGCCGCAGGAACTCCTCCAGGTACCGGCGCCCGGCCAAGCCACGCGACCAACGTAGCCCGGGTGCCGGCACGCGGACCACCGCGCCCGGCGCGCGGATGCAGGCGAACAGCGCGGCGTTGAACCGGTCGGCTTCCGGTCCCAGCCGTTCACCCATGAAGATCCGGGTCGCCAGTTCGAGGGTGAGCTGTTTGACCGCGGGATAAACCTGGAACCTCGCGCCCGGCCGCCACCCCGCGACGCCCCGTTCGATGGACGGGTTCATCCCGGCGAGATAGCCGCGCAGTCTGTCCGGGGCGAACGCGCCGGCGAGGATCCGACGGTGGTGGCGGTGCTCGTCGAAGTCGAGCATGCTCAATCCGCGCCGAAAGAACGGTCCGGCTATCCGTTGCTGCCCCGGGCCGTTCGCGAATGCCTGCTCATGGTTGCGCAGCGCCAAGCCGGTGGCGTCCGGGCCGAGCAGGCTCACCACCCGCAGCCCGAAGGTCCGCTCCCATGACACCGGGCCATACCGGTCGTAGCGCTGCCGCCAGTGCTGGGCAGGGTCATGCAGGTAGCGCAGGGTGTATCCCACCAGGGGCGGACCTCCGTCGCCCGGCACCGGTCCCCTGGAACCCCTCACCGCCATGAAACCCCTCACCGCCACGACGCTCTCACATCCTATTTAAAGGTTGCGACGCATTAGACGCATCGGACGCATCGTAGGAACCGCCGCGCGGGGACAGTTCGGCGAGCTGGGCCCGTACCCAGGCGGTCACGTCCGCGGCCGTGGGGTCGGCGGTGAGCGAGGTGAACACCACCGGACGGGCACCGCGGGCCGCGGTCGCGTCCCGGGCCATGACGTCGAGGTCGGCGCCCACCAGGGGGGCCAGATCGGTCTTGTTGATGACCAGCAGGTCGCTGCCGGTCACCCCCGGTCCGCCCTTGCGGGGCACCTTGTCGCCCCCGGCGACGTCGACGACGAAGATCTGCCGGTCGATTAGCCCGTAGCTGAACGTCGCGGTGAGATTGTCACCACCGGACTCGACGAGGACCAGGTCCAGGGGGCCGGTGTCGGCCTCCAGGTCCTCGACCATGTCAAGGTTCGCGGTGATGTCGTCGCGAATCGCGGTGTGCGGGCAGCAGCCGGTCTCGACCGCGCGGATCCGCTCGGGATCGAGCACGCCGGCCCGGCGCAGGAAGTCGGCGTCCTCGGTGGTGTAGATGTCGTTCGTCACCACCCCGATGCGCAGGCTCGACGACAGGGCCCGGCACAGCGCGGCGACCAGGGCCGTCTTACCGCTGCCCACCGGGCCGCCGACCCCGATCCGCGGCGCCCGCCCGGCGCCGGCTGGCCCCGCGTCAGCTGGCCCCGTGCTGGCCCGCCCGTCAGTTCTCTGGAACTCCTCATGTCCGAGGTGCATCGTCGCGCTTCTCCCGTTCGAGGGGCCCGCCGGTGCTCACGCGGCGTGCAGGGCCGGCAGCGCGGTGCCGAGCTGGGCCCGTTCGAGGAACGCGCCCGGCATGGCGGTGAGCTCGGCGGGGGAGGGCTCGGCGCCGGCGCGGACGAGCAGGTCACCCAACGCCGCGATCATCACGCCGTTGTCCGTGCACCGCCGGCGGGCCGGTATCCGCAGCCGGATGCCGGTCTGCTCGCAGCGGCTGGCCGCCAGCGCCCGCAGCCGGCTGTTCGCCGCGACCCCGCCGACGATGAGCAGGTCACCGATCCCGTGGTCGAGGCAGGCACGGACCGCCTTGGCGGTGAGCACGTCGACGACTGCCTCCTGGAAGGATGCGATCACATCGCCGGCCGGTACGGGGGAGTCGGGATGCGACTCGACCCATCGGGCGACGGCGGTCTTCAGCCCCGAGAACGAGAAGGTGTAGGGCGCGTCCGCCCGGCCGGTCAGCGGCCGGGGGAAGGCCAGCGCCGTCGCATCGTGGCCGACCGCGGCTCGGTCGACCGCGGGACCGCCCGGATAGGGCAGGCCGAGCACCCGGGCGACCTTGTCGAAGCACTCCCCGGCCGCGTCGTCAAGCGTGTCGCCGAGGTGGGTGATCGGGTCGCGAGCGAGGTCCCCCACCCGCAGCAGCGACGTGTGCCCGCCGGAGACGATCAGGGCGATGAGGGGATCGGGTAGCGGTTCGCCGTCGACGAGGTCCGCGGCGAGGTGACCGGCGAGATGGTGCACGCCGTAGAGGGGAACATCGAGCGCCGTGGCGTACGCCTTCGCCGCGGCCACCCCGACGTGCAGGGCGGTGGCGAGGCCGGGGCCGGCGGTGACCGCGACGGCGCCGATGTCCGCCACGAACAGCCCCGCCGAGGACAGCGCCGCGCGCACGCAGGGCACCAGCGCCTGCACGTGGGCCCGGGCGGCGATCTCGGGGACCACCCCGCCGTAGCGGGCGTGCTGGTCCATGCTCGTCGACAGGGCCTCGCCCAGCAGCGTGCCGTTCCGGACGAGCCCCACCCCGGTCTCGTCGCAGGACGTCTCGATGCCCAGCACGACCGGGCCCTGCTCCGGCGGCATCCCCGCAGCCTCCTCGCGATAGTCGGTACCTGCGAGATTACGCCGGCGCGCGGTCCTCGCCGCGCCGGCGCGGACCCTCGTCATGCGGGTGCGGACCCTCGTCATGCGGGTGCGAGGTCCCCGTCCACGGACGGGGACGTCACCGAACAGGCGCGGCACCGACCGGCAAGGGCGGCGTGGTCGGGCTGCAGGGTGAACCCGACGGTGGTGGCGAGCCGACGCGCGACGTCGTCGAGCAGGTCCGCGGGCACGTCGAGGATCGTGCCGCAGGAGCGGCACCGGACGTGCAGGTGGGCGCCGCCGGTGAGGGCCGCCGCCAGGTGGTAGACGGCCGGCCCGTGGTCGGGGTGGACGTGGGTGACCAGGCCGAGGTCGCCGAGGGTCTCCACCGCGCGATAGACGGTGGTGCGGTGCATGCCCGGGACGATCGTCTCCGCCCGGGCGAAGACGTCGTCAACGGACAGGTGCTCGCTCGTGCCGGCGAGTACCTGGAGCACCGCCCGGCGGGCCGGGGTAACCCGCTCCCCGCGGGCGCGCAACGCGGCGATCCCGGCGGCGGACGGATCGCCACGCCGGCCGTCACGATCCGTCTGACTGTCCTTCACGATCCAGGTGTCCTTCACGATTCACGTGGCACAGTATCCCGCATGACCGTGCTCCCGATCCGCACCGTTGGTGATCCCGTTCTGCGCACTCCGACCACGCTGGTCACGGAGTTCGACACTGTGCTCGGTCGGCTGGTCACCGACATGATCGACACCATGTACGACGCGCCCGGGGTGGGGCTTGCCGCCCCGCAGATCGGGGTCGGGCTGCGCCTGTTCGTCTTCGACGTCGACTACGACCCGCGTGACGAGTCGGTACCACGGGTGCCGCGGGTGGTGGTGAACCCGGTGCTGGAACTCGGCCCGGACCCGGGGCGGCCCGGGGAGACCCAGCGGCCCGGGGAGACCCAGCGGTCCGGGGAGACCCAGCAGCACGGCCCGGAGGGATGCCTGTCCGTCCCGGGGCTGCACTTCCCGACCACGCGGGCGCTGGCCGCGCGGGTCCGCGGGGTGGACGTTACGGGGCAGCCGGTCGAGTACGCCGGCGAGGGCCTGCTTGCGCGCTGCTTCCAGCACGAGGTCGACCATCTCGACGGGATCCTCTACGTCGACCGGCTGACCGGGGAGGCGCGCCGTGCCGCCGTCCAGGCACTGCGCGAGCCGCCGCCGACCCCGGAGCAGGCACGGGCGGCCGGCGAGTACCTGCGGTCGCTGCGCCGGTCAGCCGGGTCGGTCCGGTGACGGTTAGGGCCGATCGGGTCGGTCCGGTGACGGTCTGACGACGGTCGGGTCGCGCCGGTCGGGTCGCGCCGGGGACGGCCGCCGGTCGCCCGACGGGCTATCTTGGTATCCGCCTCGTCCTCGAGGATGCCACCGGCGAGTGCCCGTCTTCGAGGTGTCCCGTCTTCGAGGCGCCCCGTCCTCGATGTGTCCCATCCTGGAGATGCCCCGGTGAGTGGAGGAGTGGCTGCGGTGACCGAGGTCTCCGGCGGGCCGTACAAACGGCCGTTCCGGTTCAACATCCAGTGTTCCTCCCCCGCCGAGGTGAGCGCCCGGTCATGGGCCGACCTCGCCCACCGGGTCGAGGATCTCGGCTACGCGACGTTGACCGTCTCCGACCATCTCGACGAGCAGGTCGCGCCGATCGCGGCGCTGATGGCCGCGGCCGACGCGACGACGACGCTGCGGATCGGCGCGATGGTGTTCAGTAACGACTACCGCCATCCGGTGGTGCTGGCCAAGGAGGCGGCGACCCTCGACGCGCTGTCCGGCGGACGGTTCGAACTCGGCCTCGGCGCCGGCTGGATGACCTCCGACTACTCCCGAGCCGGTCTGCCGCTCGATCCGCCGGGGGTGCGCATCGGCCGGCTCGCCGAGTCCCTCGCCGTCATCAAGGGGATGTTCGCCGACGGACCGTTCACCTACAGCGGCACCCACTACCAGGTCGCCGGCCTGAACGGGACGCCGAAGCCGGTGCAGCGGCCCCACCCGCCGATCGTGATCGGTGGTGGCGGGCGCCGGCTGCTGACCCTCGCCGCCCGTGAGGCCGACATCATCGGGCTGAACATGAACATGGCCGGCGGGGTGATCGACGCCTCGCTCGGCGCCAACGCGACGACGGCGGCGACCGAGGAGAAGGTCCGCTGGATCCGGGAGGCCGCCGGCGCCCGTTGGGACGATCTCACCCTTCAGGTCCGCGTCCACCTCGTCGTCGTCACCGACAACCGCACCCAGGTCGCCGAGCAGTTGGCCGCCGGGTTCGGGCTCACCTCCGAACAGGCGCTCGCGACCCCGCACGCGCTGTGCGGGTCGGTCGACGAGATCGTCGACGACCTCGTCGAGCGCCGCGAGCGCTTCGGCCTCAGCACGATCGGGGTCTCCCTGGACGCGTTGACCGCCATGGCGCCGGTCGTCGAACGTCTCGCCGGCACCTGAGCGGTCCGCCGCCCTCCCCCCGAGCCGTCGTCCCCCCGAGCCGTCGTCCCCCCGAGCCGTCGTCCGCTGTCCGTCCCCGTCGAGGAGCCATCGTTGGTCACGCACATGAAGTGGTGGGGCTGGGGCAAGGAGAGTGTCTCCTTCAGCCCCAGTGACAAGCCCGACCTCGCGCCGTTCATCCGTACGCACATCGGGCTCGACATCACCCGCCTGCCGGCCCAGCCACCGGCCTTCGCGGACCTGACGATCGCGGACCCCGTGCTGCCGGAGCCGCTGCGCGCCGCGCTTGTCGACGCCGCCGGCGCGGAGCACGTCACCACCGACGCACAGGCGCGGGTCGTGCACGCCTACGGCAAGAGCCTGCGTGACCTCGTCCGGGTTCGTAACCACGACCTCGGCCGACTGCCCGACGTCGTCGTCTACCCGGGAGACGAGGAGGCGGTCCGGGCGGTGCTGGCCGCGGCGCTGGCCGCGGACGCGGTCGTCATCCCGTTCGGCGGCGGCACCAACATCTCCGGCAGTCTCGAGGCGCCGCGCACCGAGACCCGCCCGGTGATCTCCGTCGACCTCGGCCGGCTCGACCGGGTGCTGGAGATCGACGCCGACGCCCGCCTCGCCCGCGTACAGGCCGGTGCCCTCGGCCCGGGTCTGGAGGAGCAGCTGGCCGCGCAGGGCTGGACGCTCGGCCACTTCCCGGACAGCTTCGCCCACTCCACCCTCGGCGGCTGGATCGCCACCCGCTCGTCGGGCATGCAGTCCGACAAGTACGGCGACATCGCGGAGATTACCAGGGCGGTGCGGGTCGTGACCCCCGCCGGGGTACTCGTCACCCGGCCCGTGCCCAGCCAGTCGACCGGCCCCAGCGTGCGGGAGATGATCCTCGGCAGCGAGGGGCGGCTCGGGATCATCACCGAGGCCACGGTGCAGGTGCATCGAGTGCCCGAGCAGCGCGTGATCCTCGGCTACTTCTTCCCGACCTGGGACGCGGCACTGCTGGCCATGCGGGAGATCGCCGCGAGCGAGGCCGCGCCGACGGTCACCCGGGTCTCCGACGCCAACGAGACGCGGTTCTCCTTCGCTACCCGCAAGCGCGGCTCCCTGGCCTCAAGTCTCGTCTCGGCCGGTATGAAGCAGTACCTGCGCCGGGTCCGCAGGTACGACCTCGACCAGATGTGCCTGTCGTTCATCGGCTTCGAGGGTTCACCCGCGCACGTCAAGGCCCAGCGCAAGCTGGTCGGGGCGATCGTCGCGCGCCGGGGCGGGATCTGTGTCGGCACCGGCCCGGGGCAGCTCTACGACCAGAAGAAGTTCGACACCCCGTACATCCGGGACTTCCTGCTCGGTCAGGGCGCGATGGCCGACGTGTCGGAGACGTCGACGTCCTGGTCGCAGCTCGGCCCGCTGTACCGGGGGGTGGTCGCGCGGGCGAACAAGGCGTTCGCCGAGATCGGTGTGACCGGTTGGATCRTGTGCCACCTGTCGCACTCGTACCACTCCGGGGCCTGCCTGTACTTCACGTTCGCCTATGCCTCCCCGGTGACGCTGGAGGCGATCGACGGGTACGACACGGTGAAGTCCGCGATCCAGCAGGGCTTCATCGAGCATGCCGGCACCCTGTCCCACCACCACGCGGTCGGCGTCGAGCACGCGCGCTGGCTCGCCGACGACATCTCACCAGCCGGCGTGCGCCTGCTCACGGCGCTGTTCGACGGCATCGACCCGGGCCGCAACCTCAACCCCGGCAAGATCGTCCCAGGGGTGGACGTCGCCCCGGGCCTGGCGGATTCGGCGGGCCCGGATTCGGCGGGCCCGGATTCGGTGAGCCCGGATTCGGTGAGCCCGGCCGGGTCCGATCCGCGCTGAGATGCGCACGATCCTCGTCATTGGCATCGGTGCCGGCGACCCCGACCAGCTGACGATCCAGGCCGTCAAGGCGCTGAATCGGGCCGACGTCTTCTTCGTCCTGGACAAGGGGGCGGCGAAGGAGGACCTGGTCCGGCTGCGGCGGGAGATCCTCGACCGGCACGTCGAGGGGAACGGCTACCGGATCGTCGAGGCCCGTGACCCGAGCCGCGACCGGTCCTCGACGGACTACACCGCCGCCGTCGAGGACTGGCATTCCCGCCGGGCCGCACTGTACGAGCGGATGATGCTCGACGAGCTGGGCGAGGATGGCTGCGGGGCGTTCCTGGTCTGGGGTGATCCGTCGCTGTACGACAGCACGCTGCGCATCATCGACCGGATCGTGGCGCGGGGCGTGGTGCGGTTCGACTACGAGGTGATCCCGGGGATCACCAGCGTGCAGGCGCTCGCCGCCCGCCACCGGCTGATCCTGAACCGGATCGGCGGCCCGGTCGAGATCACGACCGGTCGCCGRCTCGCCGCCGGATTCCCGCCGGGGGTCGACGACGTCGTCGTCATGCTCGATGCCGAGAACACCTWCCTGACCCTGCCGGCCGACGACGTCGACATCTACTGGGGCGCCTACCTCGGCACCCCGGACGAGGTCCTGCTGCACGGTCCGGTCGCCGAGGTCGGCGGGCTGATCGAGCGGACCCGCGCCGAGGCCCGCGAGCGTAAAGGCTGGATCATGGATACCTACCTGCTCCGCCGCCGTGAGGAAAGTGGCCGGTGAGAACCGTGGAGACGGCAGGGGGAATGTCCGATGAAGCTGCACGAGGTGCGCGCCCGCCGGTCCGTCGAGGCGCCGCCCCGGCGTGACCAGCTTGCCTGGAAGATCGCCGAGGTCGCCGCCGAGCGGGTGCCGGTGCCGCCGGAGGTCGTCGAGATGATCGGCAACCGAATCATCGACAACGCGGCGGTCGCCGCGGCGGCGCTGACCCGCGGCCCGGTCGTCGCGGCCCGCGACCAGGCGCTCGCCCATCCGTACACCCCGGGAGCGACGGTCGTCGGCGTCGAGCGGGCAGTACGGGTGTCGCCGGAGTGGGCGGCCTGGGCGAACGGCGTCGCCGTGCGGGAACTGGACTTCCACGACACCTACCTGGCCGCGGACTACTCCCATCCGGGCGACAACATCCCCCCGGTGCTCGCCGTCGCGCAGCACACCGGCCGCGGCGGCGCCGAGCTGGTCCACGGGATCGCCACCGCGTACGAGATCCAGGTCGACCTGGTGACCGGCATCTGCCTGCACGAACACCGCATCGACCACATCGCCCACCTGGGCCCCTCCGCCGTCGCCGGGATCGGTGCCCTGCTCGGCCTGCCCCCCGAGCCGATCTACCAGGCCGTCGGCCAGGCGTTGCACACGACGACGACCACCCGTCAGGCCCGCAAGGGCGAGATCTCCACCTGGAAGGCGTACGCCCCGGCCTTCGCCGGCAAGACGGCAGTGGAGGCGGTCGACCGGGCGATGCGCGGCCAGACCTCGCCGGCGCCGATCTACGAGGGGGAGGACGGGGTCGTCGCCTGGCTGCTCGGCGGCCCGGACGCGGTGTACCGGGTGGCGCTGCCGGAACCCGGCGAGCCCCGTCGGGGCATCCTCGCCACCTATCCCAAGGAGCACTCCGCCGAGTACCAGAGCCAGGCGCTGATCGACCTGGCCCGCCGGCTGCGTACCCGGCTGCCCGGGGCCGGCTCGTCTCTCGGGGCCGGCTCGTCTCTCGGGGCCGGCTCGTCCACGGCCTCCTCCGAAGCCTCCTTCGAGGTCGACGTCGCGGCGATCCGCCAGATCGTCATCCACACCAGCCATCACACGCATCACGTGATCGGCACCGGCGCCGGGGATCCGCAGAAGACCGATCCGACCGCGAGCCGGGAGACGCTCGACCATTCGATCATGTATATCTTCGCGGTGGCGCTGCAGGACGGGACGTGGCACCACGAACGTTCCTACGCCCCCGAACGGGCCGCCCGGCCCGACACCGTCGCGCTGTGGCACCGGATCCGCACGGTGGAGGATCCGCAGTGGACCCGCCGTTACCACGCGACCGACCCGGCCGAGCGGGCCTTCGGCGGGCGGGTGGAGGTCACGCTCGTTGACGGGACGTCGATCGTGGACGAGATCGCCGTCGCCGACGCGCATCCGGCCGGGGCCCGGCCGTTCCGGCGTGCGGACTACGTCGCCAAGCTGCGTACGCTCGCCGAGGGGGTCGTGTCGGCCGCCGAACAGGACCGGTTCCTCGACCTGGTCGGCCGGCTCGACACCCTGACCCCGGCCGAGCTCGCCGGGCTGACCCTCGTCGCCGACGCGCTCGCCCTGGAAACGGGCGGGACGAGGGGGGTCTTCGCATGATGGTGCCGGCCGGCCGGCCCGTCGCGGACAAGCGGCGGATGCTGCGGGCGGGTCTCGCCTCCGGCCGCCTGCAACGCTGGCCGGGCGCGTTCGTCCCGCTGGTCGCGATGAGCATCGAACGGACCGGTTTCGACGGCGTCTACGTCTCGGGGGCGGCGCTGTCCGCGGCGCTGGGACTGCCCGACATCGGGCTGACGACGCTGACCGAGGTCGCCGCGAGTGCCGGGCAGATCGCCCGGGTCACCGACCTGCCGACCCTCGTCGACGCCGACACGGGATTCGGTGAGCCGCTGAACGTGCACCGCACGATCGGGCTGCTCGAGGACGCCGGGCTCGCCGGCTGTCACCTGGAGGACCAGGTCAACCCGAAGCGCTGCGGCCACCTGGACGACAAGGCGGTCGTCGGGCGCGACGAGATGGTGCGCCGCCTGCGCGCCGCGGTGGCGGCCCGCCGCGACGACGCCTTCGTGCTCTGCGCCCGCACCGACGCCGTCGCCGTGGAGGGGCTGACCGCGGCGATTGACCGGGCCCGTGCCTACGTTGACGCCGGCGCTGACATGATCTTCCCGGAGGCGCTCGCCGACGAGCGGTCGTTCGCGGCGTTCCGGGCCGCCGTCGACGTGCCGATCCTCGCGAACATGACCGAGTTCGGGAAGTCGCCGCTGCTCACCGCGGCGCAGCTGACGGACCTCGGGGTCAATGCCGTCATCTATCCGGTGACGACGCTGCGCGTGGCGATGGGCGCGATCATCCGGGGGCTCGCGACGCTCGCCGCCGAGGGCACCCAGGCCGACCTGGTCCCGGCGATGCAGACCCGCGCGGAGCTCTACGACCTGCTCGACTACGCCGGCTACGGCGCCGCTGACATCCTTTGACATCCTTCCGGTGGAAGGCTGCCATCCGTCGCAGGACGGGGACCAGCGTCGCCACCGCGGCCATCACACGATAGCCCGCCGGGGGCGTCCCGGACCTGTCAAGGTCGAAAGCGCTTATGGCGGTCACGCACCGCAGCCGGGGGTCGATCGCCTCAAGTTCCGCGCAGCTGTCGATGCCCCAGGAGACGGTCGCCCCGGCGGCTGCACCCCCGACGGGGCAGACTAGGCGGCATGGCGAGTGCGTCCACGACCCCCCCCGACCGCACCGGTGGCCTGCGCCTGCCGGTGACCGCCCCCTCCGCGGAGGGCGAGGTGGTCGAGCTCTGTCGGGAGATGCTCCGCTTCGAGTCGGTCAACCGCGGCAACGGCGACGGCAACGAGCGCCCGATCGCGGAGTACGTCGCGGCGAAGCTCGCGGAGGTGGGCCTTGAGCCGACCCTGCTGGAGTCGGCCCCGGGYCGCACCAGCGTGGTGACCCGGGTGGAGGGGGCGGATCCCTCGCGTGCGCCGCTGCTCGTCCACGGTCATCTCGACGTGGTGCCGGCGGATGCCAGCGAGTGGCGCCTGCCGCCGTTCGCTGGCGAGGAGGCCGACGGCTGCCTGTGGGGTCGGGGCGCGGTGGACATGAAGGACATGGACGCGATGACCCTCGCGGTCATCCGCGACATCGTCCGCACCGGCCGCAGGCCACCCCGGGACCTCGTCGTCGCCTTCGTCGCGGACGAGGAGGCCGGCGGCGTCCTCGGGGCGCGCTGGCTCGTCGAGAACCATCCCGACCTGTTTGCCGACTGCTCCGAGGCGATCAGCGAAGTCGGTGGGTTCTCCTACACCGTCTCCGACGACCTGCGCCTTTACCTCATCGAGACGGCGGAGAAGGGCATCGCCTGGATGAAGCTGACCGCTGCCGGCCGGGCCGGCCACGGTTCGATGATCAGCGATGACAACGCGGTGACGGCGCTGTGCGAGGCGGTGGCGAGGCTCGGCCGGCACACCTTCCCGCTGGTCATGACCCCGACGGTCCGGGTGTTCCTGAACTCCCTCGGGGAGGCGCTCGGCATCGAGTTCGACCTGGACGACCTGGAGGCGACCGTCGCGAAGCTCGGCCCGATCGCCCGGATGATCGGTGCCACGTTGCGTAACACCGCCAACCCGACCCAGCTCGAGGCCGGTCACAAGGTCAACGTGATCCCGGGCGAGGCCACCGCCTACGTCGATGGTCGCTATCTGCCCGGTCAGGAGGAGGAGTTCATCCGCCAGCTCGACGAGATCCTCGGGCCGGACATCCGTCGCGAATGGGTCGTCCACGACCAGGCGTTGGAGACCAGCTTCGACGGCGCGCTGGTGGAGGCGATGGCCGCGTCGCTGCGCGCCGAGGACCCGATTGCCCGGGCCGTGCCCTACATGCTCTCCGGCGGCACGGACGCGAAGTCCTTCTCCCGGCTCGGCATCCGCTGCTTCGGGTTCTCCCCGTTGCTGCTGCCGCCCGACCTGGACTTCTCCGGCATGTTCCACGGGGTGGACGAACGGGTGCCGCTCGACTCGCTGCGCTTCGGCGTCCGCGTCCTCGACCGCTTCCTGCACGCCTGCTGACCGGACCTGCCGGTACGGACCTGCCGGTACGGATCTGCTGACCTGAACCTGCCGGTACGGCTTGACGAGATGCCGCTGTCCGCGCGCGGGGCACCATCCGCGTAGGAGCCATCGTCGATGCATGACATGATGGGGGTATGGCTGGCGATCCGCTGTCCAGCATCGGCCTCGGAGCTCCGCTGGACGCGGACGCGGACCATCCCCGGGCCACCTACGCCTATCTCGTGCAGGTCAGCCGGGACGGCAGCGTATGGATCGCCGATCGGGCCGAGCCGTCCGGGGGCATCGAGGTCAGCGTGTTGTCCGCGCTGGAGGTCGCCCGGCAGGTTCTGCGTCGCCGGTTTGTGCAGCTGCGGGCCGATGACAGCGCCCATTGGAGCGATCACTGGTTCCGGGTCGACGTCTGGACGGTGGAGCGGTCCCGGAAGGCGGATACCGGCGACGCCGGAGCCGGCGCAACTGGAGCCGGCGCAACTGGAGCCGAGGTGCCGGCCGGATGGGCGTTGTCGGGACGGCATCTGCAGACCCGGGGGATCGCTCCGGACGTGGTCGAGGTGCGCACGCCCTCCCAGGTCCGCTGCCAGGTGGGCGGCTGTCAGGTGGGCAGATAGCCGGGCAGGCCGCCGGGGCGCCGACGGCGGCGCAGCACTACCCGCCGGGAGCCATCCGGGAACAGCCGTAGGCGTTCGAGCTCCCAGTGGCCGAACTCGGCGTGCATCGTGAGGATCTGGACGGCTGCCCGGCGGTCCGTACCCGGCGGCAGGTACAGCCGCTGGTACTCCAGCTCTACTCCATCCAATGCGGCCTGACCTCGTGGTTGCGAGCGGAGGATGACCGGCTGCGTGTGGTGTGGTGTGGTGTGGGATGGCRACCGATCATCGTGCGGTCCCCCTCTACGTTAACCGTATCGCCATCTTCTGGAAGGGCTTCTGGAAGCGCTCGCGAGATGATGCGGGCCCAGCGCGCCATCCACCGACGCGCGGCCGGTGGTCAGGGCACGGCCGGTGGTCAGGGCACGTAGGAGAGGGTGAAGGCCAGYGTCGCGTAGAGGGTCATCGCGGCCGTGGTGGCGGCGAGCGTGAAGGTGAAGATCTCCCGCCGGGCGGTGACGAGCGCGGCGACCAGCAGGAACGGGAACGCCCCGTAGACGTACCGCTCGGCGGAGTCCAGGTTGCTGCCGGTCAGCACGGCAGCCAGGACCAGGGCGCTCCACACCGGGTACGACACTGGCAGCCGGCGCGCCATGACCACCAGCCCCACGAGCGCCAGGAGCAGCCACGGCACGTGCAGCGCCGTGCCCAGCTCGCCGGAGAAGGCGCCCCGCGCCGCGTCCCACAGCACCGCCAGCGGGTTCGAGCTGCTGCCGTGACGTGCCGCGTCGCGCTGCAGCGTGAACGGCGCCAGCCCGTCACCGTAGGAGTGCGCCGACCACAGCAGGTAGATGCCGGCGCCGGCCACCGGGGCGAGCACGGCGAGTAGTCGACGCAGCCCGTCGCGGGCGGTGAGCGTTCCAGCCGTAGGCGTGGTGGCCGG
Organism: Frankia sp. KB5; assembly: GCF_002099325.1. NCBI lineage: Bacteria > Bacillati > Actinomycetota > Actinomycetes > Frankiales > Frankiaceae > Frankia > Frankia sp. KB5. The sequence continues at coordinate 13,735 of NZ_MRUJ01000065.1, forward strand.
CGTGCCAGGGCCGGGGCCGGGGCCGAGCCGGCGGACGAGCGGCCAAGGCAGCCCCCGGGCCGCCTCGAGAAGCACCGGCACCGCGAGGATCAGACCGAGGGGGCGACACAGGCCGCCGAGCAGGCCGGCCACGGCCGCCAGTTCCCAGCGCCCGCTGCGGGCACCGAGGAACACCGCCACGGCCAGCAGCCCGGCGAGTGCCTCGGCGTACCCCATGACCAGGACGAAGGCGGGTGGAGCCAGCGCGGCGAGCCAGATGAGCCGGGTGGTCGCCTCCGGGGCGAACCCCTCGAACCGGGCGAGCCCCACCAGCAGCAGCGCGAAGACCAACGCGCACACGTTGACCACGACCAGGAGCACGACGCCGACGTGGGCGTCGGCTCCCGGCAGCTTCGACAACCCCCGCACGAGCAGCGGCAGCAGGGGAAAGAACCGGCGGCTCTCGGCCCCAGCGCCGCTGTACCCGACCTCGGCAATCGTCTTGTACCACCCGGCGTCCCAACCGAGCAGGTCGGTGGTGCTCAGCTGCGCGCCCTGCTGCCCGCGGGCGTTGTCGGCGATGTACCTGGTCAGCGCCAGGGCCGCACCGACCGCCAGCCGGGCCGCGAGCCAGGCGAGCACGACCTCGCGCAGTTGCCAGCGGTCCTCCCAGCGGGTGGCCGCATGCCGGCCGCCCATGCCGCCACCTACCCGATGATCATCCGGCAGGGCCTCGGTCGCGGTCAAGAGGCCCGGAACCGCAGCAGCGCGTAGTTCTCGTAGACCTTGGCCGGCAGACCCTGCTTCATGACCTCGTCCGCGAGTGGCCGGGCCTCCTGCAGGGTGGTGCGCACCACCGTGCACAGCTCCTCGTAGGTGCGGTATGACCCGGAACCGGCGAGAAAGACGGTGTGTTCCGGACCGGCCTCGGCGAGGGCGCGCCGGGCGATCGCGACCCCGTTGGCCGATTCGTTGCGCTGCTCGTAGTCGACCCAGTCGACCCGATCCGGCGGTGCGTAGGTCGGCACGACGTACACCTTCATCCAGTTCGGCACGGTACGGGCGAGGCCCGGTCCGAGCTGGTCCGGGCAGACCAGCATCACATCACCGGGCCGGGCGGTCCGCTCGAGGACCTGCGCGGCCTCGGTGGCCTGGCTCCGCTCCCGGTGGATGTCGGAGGTCCCGGCGAGCAGACCGGTCAGGGCGGCGACGGCGACCACTCCATGGAACACCCGCCGATCGGTGATGATCGTCGCGCCGAGCCCGATGACCAGCAGGAACGGCACGAAGGCGGTGGCGGTGTACCGGTCGGCCCAGGCGTTGCCGACCACCTTGCCCGCCGTCACCGCGACGACGAGTGTGCCGGTGGCCAGCAGGAACAGGGTCCGACCCGGTTCGAGACCACGCAGATCGAGAAGGATGAACCGGCTACCCGCGGGCCGGCCGGCGATGCCGGCGGCGGCGAGACCGGTGATCAGGAACAGCAACAGGCGACCCAGGGTCGTCGGGCCGCCGGCCCACTGGCCGTAGGCGTGGGAGATCGCGGCATAGCTGGCGGGCTCGCCCCAGGGGGTGCCGGTGTGGGCAAGCTGGTCGAAGAAGTCGGGCAGCCACGGGGCGAAGACCAGCCCGCCACCGACGATGCCGAGCAGCCCGAAGACCGGCCCCCGCCGCTGCGGGGTGAGGAAACGGGTCGGTGTCCGGTGACTGTGGGGGGCGCCCCGGCCCCGGCTTCCCGGGCTTCCCGGGCTTCCCGGGGCGGAACGGTATCCGGGTACACCTGTCGGGCCCGGATCGTTCGCCGAGGCGGTCATGCCGCCCGGCACACCCGCCGGGTCCGCCGCGCCCGCCCCGCGCCGGATCTGGCGCGCGACCCACCACGGACGGGCCACCAGCAGCAGGACCAGCCACGTTCCGACCGTGAGCAGCAGGTAGAGGCACCAGTAATGGGTCAGCGCCAGGCCTCCCGCGCAGAGCGCCAGGGCGATCGTCGATCTGATCGACGGTGCCCGCAGGACGCGCTCCAACGCCAGTCCACCCAACGCGGTGAGCAACACGATGAGGCTGTACATCCGGGTCTCGGTCCCGAAGTACAACGCGAACGGCGACGTGAGGTACAGCACGACGCTGACCCGCGCCGCCCGCTCGCCGACCACGCGGCGGGCGAGCAGGAACAGCGGCCACGCCGCACCGATGTTGATCAGCGCGGACAGGGAGCGGACCGCGAAGGTGCCCTCGCCGAACGCTTTGATCCAGCCGTGGAGCACCAGGTAGTACAACGGCGGTGAGCCGTCCCGTAGCAGGCCGTCCCACATCGTGAAGGCCGACCCACGCAGGGGCAGGCGGGCGATGGCGACGCTCTGCGCCTCGTCCAGCCAGAGTGCCTGGCTGGCGGTGAACCGCACGATCACCGAGACGGCGAGGAGCACTCCCATCACCGCGGTGAAGATCCGTCCCGCACGGCCGGATGCGTTCCCGACCTGGTCGACCGGCTCGGGGATCTGCTCCGCCGGCCGGACCGCGACATCCGTCACGGTCAGTCCCTTCCGTCCACATTGACCGGACTGCGACGGGCCGGCCGGTAGACGATCGGCCGGCCGGGCAGGGCCGCATCCGGTACCAGTCTCGCGTGGCGCGCCCCTACGCCTCGATGATGTTCCGGATGGGTGATGGGACGCGGCCCGTCCCATCACCCATCCGATCCGTACCCGGTAATACCGGGTACGTCCCCGGCCATGCCGGCCGGCCCCGGAAGTGGAGCGGGCGCCGACGGTGAAACGCGCCCGACAACCTGCCCGACAACCTGCCCGACAACGCGCCTGACATTGTGGCGGCGTCCGTCGAACCCGTGCCCCGGACGAACCCGTCCCGGATGAATCCGTGCTCCGGACGAATCCTCCGTCAGGACCGGGCGATGCCCCGGGCCGGCGACGAAACCTCCTCGTGGTAATCCTCCTCGACGTTGACCTCCCACACATCGTGCTTGGTGCCGTCGATGATGTTCTGGACCGTGAGCATCGCGGTGAGCATCGAGTGGTCCTGATTGTTGTAACGGTGCATGCCGTTACGGCCGACCGGGTGGACGTTCGGCRTGTTCTCGGCCAGCCAGGCGCGGATGATATCGACGTTCTTCTTGTAGTGTAGGTCGTAGTATGGATATGCCTTCGGCATGCGTACGACGAAACCCTCTTCCACCTGCTGGGCCCTGATCAGACCCAGCTCGACGAGTTCTTTCGTCCCGAGCGCGACCAGTTCCTCATCGGAGGCGTTCCAGGTCTCGTCACCCTCGAAGACGAAGTACTCCAGGCCGAGGCAGGTACGCCCGTCCTTGACCAGGAATGGCGACCAGGAGGCGAAGTTCTGGATCCGGCCGACCTTGACGGTGGGGGAGTGGATGTAGATCCAGTTGTCCGGGAAAGCGGCCGAGGCCGGCACCACGAGGGCGATGGTGAGGAAGTCGCGGTACTTCAGCGCGTTCGCCGCGGCCAGCACGTGGGCCGGTGCCGGCGGGTCCATCACCCGGACGAGGGAGGAGAACGACATCGACGAGATGATCTCGTCGGCCTGGTACTGGTACTCGCTGCCGAGGTCGGAGCGCGAGGACTCCGGGGCGCCGGCCCCTGGGCCGTACCCGCCGGTCACGGTCGTGGTGACGCCGGTCGCGCGGCCGTCGGCATGGTGGATCTTGCGGACCTTCTCCTCGAAGACCACCCGGCCACCCTGCTTAATGATCTTGTCGGTGGCGGTCTCCCACATCATTCCGGGCCCGTACTTGGGGTACTGGAACTCCTCGATGAGGGAGGTGATCTCCTTCTGGTTCCGCTTCGGTAGGACCGCGTTCACGATCGCGTTCATCATGGACAGGCTCTTGATGCGCTGCGCGGCCCAGTCCGAGGGCATCTCGCTCACCGGAACGCCCCACAGTTTCTCGGTGTAGGTCTTGAAGAAGGTGCGGTAGAGCCGCCAGCCGAAACGGGCCACCAGCCAGTTCTCGTAGTTGCTCTGGTCCTGCGGCGGCCGGATCCGGGCCGCGGCGTAGGAGGCGATGCAGCGCGCCGCCTCGACCAGGCCAAGCCCGCCGAGCGCGTTTCCCGCCTTGAGTGGGTAGTCGAAGAACTTCCCGTTGTAGTAGATGCGGCTCGATCGGGGGCGCAGCAGGAAGTCCTCGTCCGGCAGGATTTCGTGCCAGAGCTTTTCGACCTCGGGAACCTTGGTGAAGAAGCGGTGGCCGCCGATGTCGAAACGCCAACCTTCACGCTGGGCCGTACGGCTGATTCCGCCGACGACCGAGTCACCCTCGATAATCGTCACGGGGACGTCCCGTTTCACCAGCTCCCAACCGGCGGTCAGACCTGCCGGTCCGGCTCCGATGACGACTACCTCTGGCTTTTCGGTCACTGTGCCGGACCTCTCCTCAACACACACTCATGGTCACTCGGGTGGACGGACACCGGGCATCGCGCCACCGGGACGCCGGGCCCCTGGGACCGGTCCTGGGTCGCAAGTGTTGCATGGCGCGAGCGGAGACCCGTCCGCACCCCCTCGACCTGTCCGCACCCCCTCGCCCCGACACGATGCGATGATCCGTTATACGTCCGCCCTATTCCCATAACGCGCCTCCGCGCCGCCTGATCGGGTGGGGCTCTGGCATCGTGCGCACATGGGATTGTCGATACCCGGCCAACGGGCACCGCAGACCTCGCCTCCCCCGGACGGGCCGCTTCCTCCGGGGCGGGTGATGCCGGCGATTCTGGTCGGTTGGTGCGCGGTGGCCGGTGGCATCGCGGCCAAGGACGGTCGGTACGGCGCCTGGGCGCTGTCGAGTGTCCTGGTAGGTTTCGCGGCGGTGGTCCTGGCGGTCGTGGCCACCGCCGGCACCAGCAGCACCGCCGGCACCAGCAGCACCGCCGGCACCAGCAGCACCGCCGGCACCGCCGTGGCCGTGCGCCCGCGCGGGTGGTTCGGGGCGTGGCTGCTCGTGGCGGTCGTGATCGGCGTCGCGCCGCTCGTGCGCCGTCCCCGCTACTACGCCGCCGGCCGGTTCGCCACGGCGGCGGACGTGCTCGCGATCCTCGCGGGCCTGCTCGCCGCCGGGTCGATCATGGTCATGCTGCACCACGTCGGCCGGGGGCGTCGGATCGGCCGGGAGCACCACCGGGGCCGGGGCCGGCTCGATGTGCTCGCCTCTCCGTGGGTGTTCTGGCTGGTCCTGGCCTTGGCCTGTGCGGCGGGCGTCGCTACGATCCGCGCCGCGCCGACGCCCCGCATCGACGTCTTCCACCTGCTCCAGGTCTCCGCGGCCGGYCTGCCGCACGGGGCCGACATGTACCGGCAGCAATGGGCGCCGAGCCGGGCCGAGTACCCGGTCGACGGCCTGTTCGACGTCTACCCCTATCTACCGGTCACGTCCGTGCTCCTGGCTCCCTTCCGGCTTCTGCTCGGTGACGTCCGTTACGGCCTGCTGCTGGCCCTGGCGGTGGCGGCGGTCCTGATCCGCGCGGTCGCGGGACGGGCACCCGCGGCGCCGGCGGTGGCCGCGCTGCCGTTGCTGGTCGTCGTGTTCCCCGAGTCGATGTACGCCCTGCAGCAGTCCTGGACCGAGCCGTTGCTCGTGGCGTGCCTGGCGGCGACGGTGTGGGCGTCGACGAGCGGGCGGGGACGGGTGGCGGTCGTCACGTTCGCGCTCGCCCTGGCGACCAAACAGCACGTCGCGCTGCTGATCCCCCTGGCGGCGGGCTACCCCGCGTTCGGGCCCCGCCGGACGGCCTCGGCCGCGGCCGCGGCGGCGCTCCTCGTTGCCCCCTGGGTGCTGGCCGGTCCCCGGGACTTTCTCGACGACGCGGTCTGGACGAACCTCCACTACGAGGTGCTCGCCCACTCGCTGTCCCTGCCGGGCCTGGCGTCGCATTTCGGGGTCACGCTCGGATTCGGCTCGACCGCGGTCGCCCTCCTCGGTGCCTACACGGCGGCCTGGCGGGCTCGCGGGGACGCCACCGGGTTCTGCCTGGGGGCGGCGTTGGTCCTGCTCACCCTGAACCTGATGAACAAGCAGACCTTCTTCAACCACTACACGTTGCCGATGGGTCTGCTCGTGCTGGCCGTCGCGGCCCTCGCCGTCGACGACCCCGCCCGCGCCGTTGACGACCCCGCCCGCGCGGGCGGTCAGCGCAGCGTGGAGAACCGTTCCAGCGACGCGCCCTCGTACAGGTTGCGCCGCTCGACCTGCACGGTGCGGTCGCGCAGCGTGGCGAGTTGGTCGGACAGCACGGCGCAGGCGCCCTCCAGGAACCGGTAACCGTCCGCGCGGACGAGCAGCACGGCGTGGCCGGGGCCGGCCAGTTCGTTGACCTCGGCCGCGAAGCTGGTGCCGTTCGCCCGTTTCATCCGGTCGGCGTAGTCGACCCAGTCGACGAGCGCCGGGCCGGAACTGTCCGCGTACACGATCTCCCGTACCGTGACTTCGYCGTGCCGTTCGATTGCCCGGTGCACGGCCGGGCCGAGCTGGTCCGGGCAGTAGGCGACCACGTCTCCCGGCCGGGCCAGCGCGACGATCCGGCCCGCGATCTCCCCGGCCTGGGTGCGTTCGGTCCGGGCGAGCTGCCACCCGCCGAGCAGGCCGCTGAGCGAGGCGACGATCAGTACCCCGGCCCGCACCCGCCGGCCCGGCAGTTGGGCGATGCCGAGCGAGGCGAGCAGCAGGCAGGCCGGCAGGGCGATGCCGGTGTAGCGCTCGGCATATGCGCTGCCGCCGAACATGTTCACGCAGTAGGCCAGGACGAGGGGGACCAGCCAGATCGCGGCCAGGTAACGGCCCGGCACCCGGCCGGAGACCTTGACCGCGAGCTCCCGCCCGTCCGGACGCGCGGTCAGGCCGATGAGCGCGCCCCCGAGCAGCACGATGCCGAGCAGCGCACCGGTGGAGGTCGGGCCGGCCCAGTCGAAGACCGTGTCCAGCAGCACCTGGGCCTGCACCTTGGGCGCCCAGGGCGTTCCGGTGTGCAGCATCTGGAACAGGAACGACGGCATCCACGGCGCGAACAGCACGGCGGAAGCCGCCATCGCGGCGAAGGCCCGCAGGGTCACCTGCCGGTACTGGGGTCGCCGCCGGGCCTGTAGCAGCATGAACGCCGCCACGGTGAAGATCAGCAGGAACGTCCAGTAGTGGGTGTAGACGAGGGCGGCGGTCGCCAGCGTCAGCATCGCCAGCCGTGCCGGCTCGGAGCGTTCCAGCGCCCGCACGGTCGCGAGCCCGAACACCAGCACCAACAGGACGACCAGCGAGTACATCCGCGTCTCGCTGCCGTAGCGGATCGCGTAGGGAGAGCAGGCGAACATCAGCAGGGTCGCCAAGCCCACCCAGGCGTCGGCGTCGCGGCCACCGTTGCCGGCCYGGAAGGCCGTCCGGCCCACCCGCCGTCCGGCCAGCCACGCCGCCGGCAGCGTCGCCAGCGACAGCACCCCGGACAACGCCCGGACGGCGACGTCCCCGTCGCCGAACACCGCGATCCAGGCGTGCAGCAGCAGGTAGTACAGCGGCGGTGAGCCGTCGTGCCGCAGCGCGTCGAGCAGCTGTGGGACGGGGCGCGAGGCGATGGCGACCGTCAACGACTCGTCGAGCCACAGATGGCTGGGGGTGGCGAACCGCATCAGCGCGCCGGCGGCAACGGCGAGTATGACAGCGACTACCAGCAGCTGCGGGCTGGCCGCCGCGATCCGCGCCACGGCGGTGGTCGTGCGCGCGGTCCCGGGCGTGATGACCGTCCCGGTCGTGACATCGGCTGTGGCGCTGTTCGCGGCTGTGGCGCTGTTCGCGGCTGTGGCGCTGTTCGCGGCTGTGGCGCTGTTCGCGGCTGTGGCGCTGTTCGCGGCTGTGGCCACGACCGCGGTCGCGGTCACGTCCACCGGCGCCTGGGGGCGGCGGGGACCCGAGAGCACCGCCGGCCCGGATCCGGTGTCCTGGCCGACGGTTGGACTCCCGGATGCGTCTACGTTCACCATGCCCCCTCGTCTGCCACGATCTTGCCTCCTGTCAGAGAACCGCCTTCCGCCGGGTGGCCGCAGTCGCCTGCTGGCGGGGATGTACGCCCCGACACTTCAGACTGTCATCCGTTCGTCGCCGTCCCGTACGCGGGCTGCCTCCCCAGCGGTCGCGCCGCCCGCCCGCCGCGCGTCGGATCCGCCATCGGGCCTGCCGTCCGGCCCCCCGTCGGGATCTTCGTCGGGATCTTCGTCGGGATCGTCGAAGCCGCCGGCGGTCTGCCCGGCGAGCAGAGCCGGGAGCAGCGTCGTGCGGCGCCGTCCGCCCGAGCTCCGCACGGCGTTGCGGATGGCCGGGCCGTTCACGGCCACAATCGACAGGTGGGCCTGCGCCCGGGTCAGCGCCGTGTAGATCAGCGGACGGGTGAGCATCCGGCCGGCCTCCGGCGGGAACACGGCGACGACGGCGGGCCACTCGCTGCCCTGCGCGCGGTGCACCGTCACCGCCCAGCCGTGCCGCAGATCACCGAGGACACCGGCGGGCACCTCGACGACGCCGCCGGGAAACGCGACCCGCAGCGCACCGCGTTCGCCCAGCGCGACGACGGTGCCGATTTCGCCGTTGGCGAACCCGACGTCGATATGGTTCGCCGTGGCCACCACACGGTCCCCGATGTCGAACCCGGAGACGGCGCCGCCGCCCGGGTTCAGCGTGCCCTTCAACGCGGTGTTGAGCGCCGTGGTGCCTGCCGGACCGGCGTGCACCGGGGTCACGACCTGGATGTCCGCGACGGGAATGCCGAGCGCGCGGGGGATGGAGTTGGTGACGAGCTGGACGGTGCGATGCGCAGCCTCGCCGGAGCTGCCGGACGGCACCACCACGACCTCCCGGCCAGGCCCCGGCGGCGGCAGCTCCCCGCCGCGTACCGCGGCGGCCATCGTCGCGATGGCGCCGCCGTCAGCCTGTCGGTACAGCCGCCGCAGCTCGGTCACCGGGACCTCACCGGACTCGAGCAGGTCGGCGAGGATCTGCCCCGGTCCGATGCTCGGCAGCTGGGCCGGGTCCCCGACGAACATCAGGTGCGTGCCGTCCGCGCAGGCGTCGAGCAGCGCGGCGGCGAGCTCCGCGTCGAGCATCGACGCCTCGTCGACGACGACGAGGTCGGCGTCGATCGGGTTGTGCTCGCCGCGCGCGAACCCGCTGCCGCGCCCCTGGGCCTGCAACAGCCGGTGCAGGGTGCTCGCCGGCGCCCCGCACAGCTCCTCGAGGCGTTTGGCAGCCCGTCCGGTCGGCGCGGCCAGTGCGACGACCGCCTCGGCCGCCCAGGCCAGTCGTACGACGGCCGCGACCGTGCGGCTCTTGCCCGTTCCCGGCCCACCGGTGAGCACACTGACGCCGGACTCCAGCGCGGCGCGCGCCGCCGCGAGCTGGAGCTCGTCCAGCCCGGTCACCACCTCGTCGTTTGCCGGTCCGCCGTCGTTTGCGGGTCCGCCGCGGCCCGCCGCGGCGGCGTCCCGGTTCGTGTCCCCCTCGGTGCCATCGGCGCCGAGGGGGCTCTCGTCCCCCCCGTCCTTGTCGTCATCCTTGTCGTCGTCGAACGTCAGCGCCGTAGGAGGCGGGGCGGTGGCGGCCCATGCGGACACGGCCCGCCCCGCCGGATCGTCGTCGTCGACGGATCCCAACCCGTCGTACCCAGGCCCGTCGTACCCAGGCCCGTCATCGGGTCGGCGGCGGGCTCTGGGGGCGCCCGCGCGCAGCGGCTCGGCGGTCGCCGTCAGCCGTTCGATGCCGTCCGCGACGGACTGCTCGGCCATCGCGTACCGCTCCAGCGCGATCCGGTCGCCGACGGTGATGATCCGCCCGTCGTCGAGCGCCACGGTCAGCGCCGCGCTCGGATCGGCCACCCCCTCGCGCGCGGCGGCACGCAGCACCGCCTGCACGGGGCCCGCGGTGTCCCCGGCCCGGGAGGCGGCCCGGCCGAGCAGATGGGTGAGTACCGCCGGGCCCCGGCGCGGATCGTCGCGCYGCAGACCGCGGCGGCGGGCGAACCGGTCGGCCTGGGCGATCTCGGTGTCGGCGGCGGTCAGCAGCATCCACGGATCGGCCCGCAGGAGGTCGGCGGACGCGGGTCCCAGCAGGTCGGTCACCCCGCGCGCGAGCCGGGCCGGAAGATCCGCGGCGACGAGCAGTTCGACGACCGCGTACGTGCCCGCCACGGCGCGGAAGCTGTCGGCGAGCCGCCGGGCCCGCGGCCCGGTGACCCCCTCGACGGTGCCCAACCGGCCGACGTCGACGTGGTCGGGCCGGGTGATCCCGGCCGCGGGCAGCCGGCCGGCCGTCGTGCGGCCCAGCCCCGGCCACAGCCCCGCCCCGCAGAACGCGGCGAAGACCTCCTCGGGGTCCGCTGGCTGCGGGTCCGCTCGTGCCTGCGGGCCGACCGCGTCGGGCTCCGTGGTGGAAGCGGYCGTGTACTCGTCCGGCATGCCGGGAAGCGTAACGACGAACCGTTCCGCCGCTGTTGTAGCCCGCTGGGTAGCGTGGTATCCGGGACGGCGCTGTGGCGGCATGGCTGTAGGAAGGCGATGTCGCGTGTTCCGACCGATGCGCGTCCGGGCCCACCCGTGCGTCCGGGCCCACCCGTGCGTCCGRCCCGGCGGAGACAGTGAGCGTCAGCAACAGAAGGGACGGACCGGTTGACCACAGTCCTGCTGGTCCGCCACGGCCTGACCGCCGTGACCGGCAAGATCCTGCTTGGTTGGACGCCCGGCGTGGGGTTGGACGACCGTGGCCGCCGCCAGGCGTCGGACCTGGCGCGACGCCTCGCGGACATCCCGCTGGCGGCGATCGTCAGCAGCCCGCTCGACCGCTGCCGCCAGACGGCCGCGGCGATCGCCGGACGCCGTCCGGTCAGCGAGGCCAGCCCGGGCGGTCCGCGGCAGGTCGAGATCGACGAGCGGCTCGGTGAGTGCCGGTACGGTGACTGGACCGGGCAGGAACTGGCGACCCTGGCGAAGGATCCGCTCTGGGCGGTGGTGCAGAGCCATCCCAGCGCGGTCGTCTTCCCCGGTCCCGAGGGTGAGGCACTACGGGACACGCAGGCCCGTGGGGTGAGCGCCGTGCGGGAGTGGAACGAGCGGCTGGGCCCGGACGCCACCTGGTTGCTGTGCTCGCACGGCGACGTGATCCGCACGGTGGTCGCCGACGCCCTGGGCATGCATCTGGACATGTACCACCGGATCACCGTCGATCCCTGTTCCCTGACCGTGATCCGCTACAACGAGCGCCGCCCCTTCGTCCGGCGCATCAACGACACCGGCGGGGACGTCGTCGAGCTCCTCCCACCGCCGCTACCCCGGGCAGAGGGCTCCGCCGGGGCCGCCGACGCCGCGGCGTCGTCTCCCGGGTCCCGGAAGTCGCCGGAGCCGCCGGAGTCGCCGGGGTCCAGCGGACTCGACGTGGACGAGGTGATCGGTGGCGGTGCCGGCGGTTTCCGTCCCAGCGCCGGTGGTGGAACGGGCTGATCGGGCATGCCGCGCCGGATACACGTCTTCGACCCGCCGCAGCGGTTCGTTGTGGGCACCGTAGGCCTTCCCGGCGCCCGATCGTTCTACCTGCAGGCCCGCGACGGGGCGCGGGTCGTCACCGTCGCGGTGGAGAAGGCACAGGTCGCATTGCTTGCCGAACAGCTGACCGAGCTGCTCGACGAGTTGGGCCGCCGCGGCGCGACGCCGCCGCCCGAGCCCGCCCCGGCCGACCCCGACCTGTCCCCGCTCGATCTGCCGATCGACGAGGAGTTCCAGGCCGCGACGATCGCGCTCGGCTGGGATCCGCGTGGCGGACGGGTCGTCATCGAGGCGCAGGCGACGGGCCTGGCCGACTCGATCGTCGGATTCTCCGACGATCCCGACGGGCCGGACGCCGTCCGGGTCCTGCTGGGGTCCGAGCAGGCGCGCTCGTTCGTGCAGCGCGCGGCGCGGGTCCTGGCCGCGGGCCGGCCCTCCTGCCCGTTGTGCGGGCAGCCGTTGGACGACGGTCACGTCTGCCCGCGCCAGAACGGTCATCTGCGTTGATGCGGCCGGCGAGGGGCGCCGGGCCCGCCCGCCGCGGGTGCGCGGTTCGTGGTAGCGGTGCGGTTCGTGGTAGCGGTGCGGTTCGTGGTAGCGGTGCGGTTCGTGGTAGCGGTGCGGTTC
>NZ_MRUJ01000066.1:0-29884 GCF_002099325.1 Frankia sp. KB5
GCGGTTCGTGGTAGCGGTGCGGTTCGTGGTAGCGGTGCGGTTCGTGATAGCGGTGTGGTCCGGTAGGCCGGACGGTGTGGGAGAGATGTCGCTCACCGTCCGGTCCGGTGACATCACCCTGCCGGACCGGACAGACTGAGGTGATGGGCGTCTCCGCGGCGAGTTCCACTCCGGGGTGGCGACCGCCACTGCATCCGATCGACGGGGGTGGCCTCGACGCCCCCGCCGCCCTCGACCTCCTTCGCCGCGGTGACCTCGAGATCACCGCCCGGCTGGTCGACGCGAGCAACACGACGCTCTGCTGCGACATCTGCGCCGACGGGGTGACCGGCCGCTGCGTCTACAAGCCGGTCCGCGGCGAACGCGCCCTGTGGGACTTCCCGGACGGCACCCTCGCCGCCCGCGAGCTGGCCGCCTACGAGGTCTCCGAGCAGCWCGGGCTTGGCATCGTCCCGCCCACCATTCTGCGTGACGGCCCGTTCGGCGAGGGCATGGTGCAGCTGTGGATCGACACCGACGTCACCGTGGACCTGGTGGCGCTGACCCGGTCCGACGACTCCCAGCTGCGCCGGATCGCCCTGTTCGACGTCGTCATCAACAACGCCGACCGCAAGGGTGGGCACCTGCTGCCGGCGCCCTCCGGCCGGATTCACGGCATCGATCACGGTGTGACCTTCCACACGGACGGCAAGCTGCGCACCCTGCTGTGGACCTGGCGGGGAAGGCGGCTCGACGCCGAGGAGACCGCCTTGCTCGACGACCTGCGTGAGGCGCTCGCGGGCCCCTTCCGGGACCGGCTCGAGGAGCTGCTCACGGTCACCGAGGTCGACGCCCTCACCGTGCGGGTCGACGGGCTTCTGGCCGAGGGCCGGTTCCCGTTGCCCTCGGGGGACTGGCCGGCGATCCCCTGGCCGCCGTTCTGAGCGGGTTCCGGTTCTGAGCGGGTTCCGGTTCTGAGCGGGTTCCGGTTCTGGGCGGGTCACCGGTGCGGATACAGGTGCGGGAGAACATGGGATGTCACCGTCGGTGACCCGAGGTGGATCGGCTTGGGATGCTGTCGGCTACGCTGCGGTTACTCTCCTTGTGCCCGCCGGAGAGTCGGTTCGCGGTTACTCTGACACGCATGCAGGCGTGGCCATCTCCTCCGATACGTTCTCTTCCCGGTCACGGGAAGCCACTGAGGATCTTCGATACGGCCACGTCGAGCGTACGCGAGTTGGCGCCGGCCGTCACCGCAAGGCTGTATGTGTGTGGCATCACGCCCTATGATGCGACGCATCTGGGGCATGCCTTCACCTACCTCACCTACGACCTCGCGCAGCGTGTGCTGCGAGACGCCGGGCATCACGTCCACTATGTACAGAACGTAACGGATGTCGATGACCCGTTGCTTGAGCGAGCCACCCGTGACGGGCTGGACTGGCGGGCCCTCGCCGACCGGGAGATCGACCTGTTCCGCGAGGACATGACCGCGCTGCGGATGTTGGCGCCGGACGCCTACGTCGGGGTGGTCGAGGCCATCCCGATGATCGTCGACATGGTGGTGGAGCTCGTCGACCGGGGCGCGGCCTACCAGGTCGACGACGACCTGTACTTCTCGATCGCCACCGCACCCGCCTTCGGGGAGATCTCGCATCTCAGCCGGGCCGAGATGCTGGCGATCTGCGCCGAGCGCGGGGGTGACCCGCGCCGGACCGGCAAGAAGGACCCCCTCGATCCGCTGCTGTGGCGCGCCCACCGCCCCGGCGAGCCGTCCTGGCCCTCGCCGTTCGGCCCCGGCCGGCCCGGCTGGCACATCGAGTGCTCCGCCATCGCCCGCCACTATCTCGGCGGGGTCATCGACATCCAGGGTGGCGGAACCGACCTGAGCTTTCCGCACCACGAGTGCAGCGCGGCGCACGCCGAGGTCGCCGCCGGCATCCGGCCGTTCGCCCGCAGCTACGTGCACACCGCGATGGTGAGCCTCGACGGCCACAAGATGTCGAAGTCGCGGGGCAACCTGGAGTTCGTCTCCCGGCTGCGCCGGGCCGGGGTGGATCCGGCGGCCCTGCGGCTGGCCCTGCTCGATCATCGGCACACCGAGGACTGGGAGTGGACGCCGGGCCTGCTCGACGACGCCGTGGACCGGATGAACCGGTGGCGGGCCGCCGTCGCCCTGCCCACCGGGCCTGACGCCATGGGACTGCTCGCCGCCGTGCGTGAGCGGCTCGCCGACGACCTCGACGCCCCGGGTGCCGTCGCCGCGGTGGACGCCTGGGTCGGCGCCGCGCTCGCTGATGCGGGCGGCTCCGCCGGTGCGGGCCCGGATCCCACCCATCAGGGGGGTCCGGTTCGCGGTTCTGGCGGTGACGTGCCCGCCTGGGGGGAGGCGCCCGCACTCGTGCGGCGCCTCGTTGACACACTGCTGGGCGTAGACCTTGAACCCGTCAGACCCAGAGGGAGCTGAGGATGGGAGCTCACCATCGCCGGGTGGATCCCGGGGCAGCGACCGAACGGCCCGCCTTCGACGAGGTCGCGCATGGCTACGACCCTCATCAGGTCGACGACTACCTGGCCACGCTGTGGCGTTACGCCAGCCAGGTGACCTCGCGCGCGGCCGCGGCCGAAAGCGCCCTGAAGCACGAGCGGGCCCGCAGCGCGAACATGGGCGTCGAGGGCCTGGCCGCGCAGGCCGGCGGTCGGATCGGCCAGATGCTGACCATCGCCCAGYAGGAGGCCGAGGAGATCGTCACGGGCGCCCGCCAGATCGCGGAGGCGGCGCTGGAAGAGGTGATCGAGGACGCCGGGGCGAACCACCCGATCGTGCGGGAGGCTCGGGAACAGGCCGAGAAGCTCCTCCTCGACGCCGTGGAGGAGAGCCGCCGGCTCGCCCGGGAGCGGCATGCCGAGCTGGAGGTGGAGATCGCCCGGTGCACCGCCTCGCTCGAGGCGCTGCGTCACCAGCAGGGTGAGATCATCGGCGCGATGCTGCGCCTGCGGGGGGTCCTGGCCTCCGACGAGGTGGACCGGGCGGTCACCGACCTGGCCCGGGCGGGTGCGGCCGCGCCGACGACGTCGGGCACGTCTGGGACGCCGGGCGGAGCCGGTCCTGCCGGTTTTCCCGCGGGCGGTGCGGTCCCCGCGGGCGGTGCGGTCCCCGCGGGCGGTGCGGTCCCCGCGGGCGGTGCGGTCCCCGCGGGCGGTGCGGGAGCGTCGGATCTTTCCGAGACCGCGTGGGCGACCGGTCGCGTCGCCGGCCCGGGGCGGCGTTCCCCGGGCCGGCATCGTCAGGCCGACGTCGCGGACGCGGAATCCCACACCCCGCCCACTCCGCGCGAACCGGTCACGAACTCGGCGAACGTGCCGTTCCGCCGTGGCGCCGACGAGGACATCATCGACGCCGAGATCGTCGAGGAGTAGCGAGATCGTCGAGGAGAAGGGTGGCCCGGTGGAGGTGCGGGGTGCGCCCTGGGCTCCCGGCCCGGGCGTACCCTCGCCCCCTTTCCTTCTTCTACCGATTCTTCTACCGAGCCGGCTCTCTTACCGGCCTTTACTGGCCGCGACGGCGCAGGTACCGTTCGAACTCCCGGGCGATTGCGTCCCCACTGGCCTCGGGCAGCGCCGTCTCGGGCTCGCGTGACTCCAGCGAACGGACGTACTCGGCGACCTCGGTGTCCCCGGCGGCGAGCTCGTCCACCTGCCGTTCCCACGCCTTCGCCCGCTCGGGAAGGTCACCCAGCGGGATCTCGATGTCCAGCAGGTCCTCCACTCGGCGCAGCAGCGCGAGGGTCGCCTTGGGACAGGGCGGGTTAGCCACGTAGTGCGGCACCGCCGCCCAGAACGACACCGAGGCGAGCTCGGCCCGTGCGCATGCCTCCCCGAAGACGCCGACGATGCCGGTCGGCCCCTCATAACGGGACGGCTCCAGCCCGAGTCGGGCAGCCGTCGCCGCGTCCCCGGCGGTTCCGCTGATCGGGACCGGCCGGGTGTGCGGCGAGTCAGCGAGCAGCGCCCCGAGGGAGATCACCATGTCGCTGCCGAGGGCGTGGACGGCCTCGATCAGCTCGTCGGTGAACCCACGCCAGCGCATGTTCGGTTCCAGCCCGCGGATCAGCACCAGGTCCGTCTCGGACTTCGGCGGCCGCGCCACCGACAGGCGGGTGGTCGGCCACGAGATCTTCCGGGAGGCCCCGTCGGTCCCGCTCACCGTCGGTCGGTTCACCTGGAAGTCGTAGTAGTCGTCGGGGTCGATAGCACCGATGACACGGGCCTTGAAGGCGGTCTCCAGATGCTCGACGGCGGCGGACGAGGCATCGGCCGCGTCGTTCCACCCTTCGAAGGCGGCTACTACGACCGGCGACCGTAGTTGACCGACGCCGGAGAACTCGATCACCTACCACCTCCTGCCGCCCCGCGGCGGCCCACTGCCCCCGTGACAGTGCAACGGTACGTCCTCACGGAGACGACTCCTGCCCAGAGCCGACATGCGTGACGTCAGCCTCCCTTATGGCCCGTGAGCCGGTGACCCGTGGACGACCACTGGTCGTCCACGGGGAACCTACGCTGGTCCAGTCTGCCGATGTTCTCGTGGGAACGCCTTTCCTCGGTCTCTCGATGGCGCTAGACCCGGGCGGATCGGACATCCATTCCGGATCGATGCGGTGGCTGCACCGTATCGGCTCTGAACGGATACCCGCCGTCGCGGGAATGCGAACGGCCCGGCCCAGGGCCGCCGCCGGACCGGCGTGCCCCAGCCCGTGTTTGTGCGGACCGCCGCGCCGAGCACACCCGCGCGGTCCGACGTCACGCCTCCGTTCCCGCAGCTGTGCCACCCCGACCGTGCCATCCGCGACCGTGCCACCCGCGACCGTGCCGTGGGCAACCCGCCGGGACGCGTCCGGCATTCCCACCCCGCAATCATCACCATGCTGTGATCACCGTACCGTGATCACCGTCGTGCCCGTGGCCGACATCCTCGGAGGCGTCCGGACGGGAGGGTAAACCGTACCGGTGGTAGGAGAAACCCGTCCCGGTACTCTTGGCCAGTGCGCGGTGATCTGGTGTCCGTCCTGACCGAGCGTGTGCTGGTGGCCGACGGCGCCATGGGCCCCCTGTTGCAGGCGGCCAGCCTCTGCCTCGACTCGGTGAATTTCGAGGACGGCGACGGCCCGTCGCGCGCCGAGGAGTTCCAGCTCGTGCCGGAGCAGTCCACCTCGGCGATCATCCTGTGCCACCCGGAGGCGAAGTACTTCGCGGCCACGTAGGCACCGTGCGGTCAACCGGGCACCGTGCGGCCGGACGACCCTGAGCTACCGAGCTACCTGAGCTAGGAGTGGACGTGGGGAGCCTTGCGGCGGTTTTCTTCGACATGGATGGCCTGCTCGTTGACACCGAGCCGATTTGGACCATCGCCGAGCACGAGGCGGCGGCGCGGCTGGGCGGCGAGTTCACCCCGGCGATGAAACGAGCCATGATCGGCCACGGCATCGACACCGCCGTGCCGCTCATGGTGTCGATGCTCGGCCTGCCGGCGTCCGACGTGGCGCCGACGGCGGAGTTCCTGCTGCGCCGCTCCGCCGAGCTGTTCCGCGAGCCCGGTGCGATCGTCCCGCAGCCCGGGGCGGTGGAGCTGCTCGTCGCGCTGCGAGCGGCGGGTGTCCCGACCGCGCTGGTTTCCTCGTCCTTCCGCGACCTGATGGAGCCGGTGCTGCACGTCATCGGTGACGAGTTCTTCGCCGTGACGGTCGCCGGCGATGAGGTCACTCGCCGCAAGCCGGACCCGGAGCCCTACCTGACCGCCGCCCGGGTGCTCGGCGTCGACCCGGTTCGCTGCGTCGTCTTGGAGGACAGCCCGTCGGGAGCGCGCGCCGGGGTGGCGGCCGGGTGCGCGACCATCATGATCCCGTCCATGCCGGATCTGCTCGACCTGGCCGCTTCGGGGGCTTCGGGGGCTTCGGGGGCCTCGGGGGCCTTGGAGGCCTTGGAGGCCTTGGAGGCCTCGGGCGTCGCGGCTCGCGGCGAGCCGGTGCCCGCCGGGCTCGCGGCGCTCCTGGCGAGCCTGCACGACGTCACCCCGGACCTCATGGAGTCCCTCACCACCCCCCGCCTCAGCCCGCCCCTTCGCCCCAGCCGTCCTGGATGCGAGGTTGGGGGAGTAAGGCACGGTTTTGGGGGCGAAGACCGGGCGTAGGTCCCCCGAACGGCGTCGGAGGGGGTGTGGGGTTGGGTGGGTCAGACGGCGGAGATGGCGCGCAGGACGTCCATGCGAGCGGCGCGCCGGGCGGGGAAGACAGCGGCGAGCACGCCGAGGATCGCCCCGGTGAGGACCACGAGCAGGATCGTCCGTACCGGGTAGGCGAACGTGCTGATTCCCAGGGAGGCCAGCGCCTTCGTCAGCGCCCAGCCGAAGATGCTCCCGACGACGACGCCCAGCACGGCTCCGAAGACCGAGATGATCACTGATTCAAGGATGACCATCAGCCTCATCTGCGACCGCGTCATGCCGACCGCACGCAGCAGACCGATCTCCCGGGTCCGTTCGATTACCGAGAGCGCCAGGGTGTTGACGATACCGAACAGTGCGATGATGACCGCCAGGGCCAGCAGCACGTAGATGAACCCGAGCAGCTGGTCGACCTGCTTCTCCTGCTGTGCGACGAACTCGGACTGGTCCCGGACCTCCACCGTGGCGAACGACTTGACCACCGTGGCGATCTCGGCCCRGACCATCGCCGGGTCCGCCCCGCTCGCCCTCTTCACCAGGACGAACAGGTCGAGGTCATCGGTGGAGTGCCGGGCGAACTCGCTCGTGGAGATGATCCACTTGCCGGCCACCTGGCTCTTCTTGTAGGTGCCCACCAGAGTCAGCTCCGCGCGGCCGTCGGCGAAGGTGACCGGGACCTTCTGCCCCACCCGTAGCTGGTGGTCCGCGGCGGTGGAGTCCTCGGCCAGGATCGTGCCGTCGCCGAGGGCGTGGACGTCACCGGTCACCTCCTTGATGGCCAGCATCTTGACCAGGCCCGCTGGGTCGCCGGCCAGCACCTGGGAGCTCTGCCCGGAGATCTTCACCAGGCCGCCCCGAAGACCCGTGGCGATCTCGATGCCGGGCTTGCCGGCCAGCTCGCGAGCCACCTCACCGCTGAATCCCTGCCCGAAGTTCTGCGGGGTCAGGTAGAAGTCGGCACCGAGGCTGTTCGACACCGTCTCCCGCACCGACTCCTTGATCGACTGTCCGAGCACGGAGAAGGCGCTGACCAGGGCGAGTCCGATCATCAACGCGGAGGCGGTGGAGGCGGTCCGGCGCGGGTTGCGCATCGCGTTCTCCCGGCCGAGTCGGCCGGTGGCCCCGAACATCCTCGCCAACGGTGCGCCGAGGACCCGGGTGATCGGTCCGGACAGCAGCGGTGAGAGGGTGGCGACGCCGAGGAAGATCCCCGCCGCGCCCACCCCGACGGCGGTGGCTCCCGGCTTGCCCGCCGAGGCGGTGCCGAGGATCAGCAGGACGATGCCGAGCGCGGTGAGCACCGACCCGGCGATCGCCCGGGAGCGCAGCGAGCGGGTCGGCAGCACGTAGGTCTCCCGCATCGCCGCGATCGGTGGCACCGACGCGGCCTTGCGGGCCGGCACGAACGCCGCCGCAGCGGTGATGAGCACGCCGACGGCGTAGGCGATCACGACGGTGCGGGGGCGGAAGACCAGCGCACCGCTGGGCAGCGCCACGCCGAACACACCGACGGCGACGCGCAGCAGCAGCGCGAGCCCCGCGCCGGACACCAGGCCGACAGTGGCCCCGGCGAAGCCGACCAGTGCCGCTTCGACCTGCAGGGACACCTGGACTTGACGTTTGCTCGCCCCGATTGCTCGCAGCAGGGCCAGCTCCCGCACCCGTTGGGCGACGAGCATCGTGAAGGTGTTGAAGATGATGAAGGCGCCAACGAAGACCGAGATGGCGGCGAAGATCAGCAGAAAGGTGGAGAAGCCGCTGACGGCGTTCTGCACAGCGCTGGCGCTCTCGTCCGCCAACTGCCTGCCGGTGATCGCCTCGACACCCGGTGGGAGTGCGGCGGCGACCCGGGCCCGCAGCTCCTCCTGGGTCAGRCCGGGCCCGGCGGCCAGGTGGATCGCGCTGAACCGGTCGGGCGCGAGCAGGACCCGCTGGGCGGTGGCGGTGTCGAACGCGGTGACAGCGGCGCCCCCGAGACTGTCCTGACCGCCGATCCGGAAGGTGCCGACCAGGGTGTACCGCGCGGGCGGACCCTTGGTCTGCACCGAGATCTTTGCCCCGAGCGACAGATGGAGCTTCTTCGCGGTCGCCCGGTCGACGACGATCTCTCCGGGGCCGGGCGGGCGACCCTCGGCGATCTCCTCCGCCGAGGTGGGCTGACCCCCGGTCCAGTTGATACCGATCCCCGGCGCACCGTTGGTGTTCGAGGGCTTGCCGGTGGCCGGGTTGACGAGGACGGCCTGGCCGTTGACCTTGCCGACCGCCACCCGCACCCCGTCCACTCCGGCGGCGGTGGAGACGAGCGAGGCCGGCAGCGGAGGGCGGCCGACGTCGCTCGTCGGGTCGATGGCGTTGACCGAGCGCACGGCGACGCTGACGTTCTTGTTGATGTCGGCGAAGAGGGTGTCGAACGTCCGGTTGAGGGTGTCGGTCAGGACCAGGGTCCCGGTCACGAAGCTCACCCCGGCGACGACCGCCAGCATGGAGAGCACCAGCCGGACCTTGCGGGCCAGCAGACTCTTGAGGGTGGCGCGCAGCATCGGCTCAGGCCCAGCCCGCCGGCTCCGTGCCGTCCGGGTGGTAACTGTCCCCCCCGCCGTCGACACGGCCGGGGTCGGTGAGCGGAGGCCCGCCGCCAGGCCTCGGCACCGGCCGGTGGTGGGAGCGGCCGGAGTAGTACTCCTCGCCGTGGCGCGTGCCGCCGACCCGCCTTGACGCCGGCTGCCCACCGGCGTCGGGCCCGAGGTCCGGGGCGGGGATCGCCTCGAACTGGCCGGTGCGCCGCTCCGGGTAGTGGCCCTGGTAGGGATCGTGCTCGTCTCGCCCGTAGGTCGGCTGGTCCGGGTAGGCCTGGTCCGGGTAGGCTTGGCCCGGGTAGGCGTAGTCGTCGTAGTCACCGGCAGGCCCGTAGCGACCGTCGGTGTCGTTATGGTCGTCCCGGTCGTCGGCGATCTCGCCGTCGGCCGCCAAGCCGCCCGTGGCGGCGTCGAGGTGCTTCATCCGGTCCAGCACCTCCTCCGCGGTCGGGTTCGCGATCGCGTCAACGAGTCGACCGTCGGCAAGGAAGATCACTTCATCCGAGTAGGACGCCGCCGTCGCGTCGTGGGTGACCATGACGATCGTCTGCCCGAGTTCGGAGACCGAGTCACGCAGGAACGACAGCACCTCGGCTCCCGACCGGGAGTCAAGGTTGCCGGTCGGCTCGTCGGCGAAGATGATCTCCGGCCGGGTGACCAGGGCCCGYGCACAGGCGACCCGTTGCTGCTGACCGCCCGAGAGTTCGCTCGGCCGGTGCTTCAACCGCGGTGCGAGACCGACCGCGTCGATGACGGTGCGCATCCAGGCCCGATCCGGCGAACGCCCGGCGATGCTCAACGGCAGCGTGATGTTCTCGGCCGCGGTCAGCGTGGGCAGCAGGTTGAACTGCTGGAAGATGAACCCGATGCGGTCGCGACGCAACCGGGTCAGTTGCTTGTCGGACAGCCGGGACAGGTCCACGTTGCCGATGAAGACCCGTCCCCGGGTGACCGTGTCCAACCCGGCCAGGCAGTGCATCAGCGTCGACTTCCCCGACCCGGACGGCCCCATGATCGCGGTGAATCGGCCGCGGGGGAAGGCCAGGTCGATCTCGCGCAGTGCCGTGACGGTGGTGTCACCGGAGCCGTAGACCTTCGTCAGCCTGGCGGCGCGGGCCGCGGGTGCGGCGTCCGGTCCGTCTTCTCGCCGGCCGCCCGGGTGCTCGGGAACCCGGYCGTCACGGCCGGCACCGTACTCGCCGGGCCGCGACCCGCGGTCCTCTCGGCCGGGCGGGCTGCCCGCGACCGCGCCCCGCTTCCCGCCTCGGGACGATCCGGTCCGTCGGGCCATCGTGATGTCCTCTCCCTCGCGGCGCGCCGTGTCCCTCTCGACACGGTCCCTCTCGACACGTCGTGCCTGCCCTGCCTGCGCTCGGCCCCGACTGACCTGGGACGGCTGTTCGGCTACCGTGGTCGATCTCCCCAACGACCGAACGATGATCGGCATCTCGCCGTCGCTGACTGTACCGCCGGCAGTATTGAAGGTCCGACCAATATTACTTTTGGTGATCGGGCGATATGGCATGCCTCCGAGGACGCCCGGTGGAGCCACCGCCGCCGGCGAGCTGAGGATGCCGGCACCGTAAACGGGCTGTCCGCGGGGAACGGGGTCCGGACGGGGTCCGGCCTGAAGACCGCCATCAGCCGTCCGCCTCGCAGACGGCGGGGGCGGTCTCGTCGAGCGGCACCGCGGATGTCTGCTGCGGTAGCGGTGGTGGGGTGCCGCCGAAGGCTGGGCATCGAGCCTGATGGTCGCACCAGGAACACAGTCTGTTCGGGGTGGCGCGCCAGTCCCCGGTGCGGTGCGCGCGGTCGATCGCCGCCCACAGGGCCTCGATCCGTCGCTCGGCGGCCCGCAGGTCGGCCTCGTCGGGGGTGGCCCGCAGCCAGGTGCGGTCACCGAGGTAGTACAGCCGCAGCTCGCGCGGGATCACCCCACGGATCCGCCAGAGCAGCAGGGCGTAGAACTTCATCTGGAACATCGCCGAGCTCTCGAACGCCGGGCCGGGCGAGCGGCCGGTCTTGTAGTCGACCACCCGCAGGGCGGGTCCCTGCGCCGTGGTCGCCTCGTCAAGCCGGTCCAGGTAGCCCCGCAGCCGCAGGCCGGAGTCGAGCACGTGCTCGACGTACAGCTCGCGGGCCACCGGCGCCAGCCGTGACGGATCCTCCAGCGCGAAGTATCCGGCGAGCAGTTCGCGGGCCGACTCCAACCACGCCGCCAGTTCGTCGCGGCCACCGAACAGCGCCTCGACCGCCGGCTCGCGGGCGCRCACCGTATCCCAGGCCGGCTCGACCAGCTCCCGCGCGGCCTGCAGGGTACGCCGGGACGCCGGGAGATCGAACAGCTTCTCCAGGACCGCGTGCACCACGGTCCCGCGGGTCGCGGCCTCGCTCGGCGGCTCGGGGAGCCGGTCGACGACCCGGAACCGGTAGCGCAACGGACAGTTGACGAAGTCCGCCGCCCGCGACGGTGACAGCGAACCGATCAACGGYCGGGGTGCGGCCGACGCCACCGATCCCGGGATGGCAGGAGAGCGCTGCGTCGAGGTCATGTCCTGGACCCTAGATCCCCCTACCGACATCTTCGCCACTCGGTCCCGGACGACGGGTCGGGGTATGGTCCGTAGCATCGGATCCATGGCGGATCAGCACGGCGGCGCGGGTTCGGGCGGCGCGGGTTCGAGCGGCGCGGGTTCGAGCGCCCACGGCGGCGCGGGCCCGGCGGGGCAGGCTCCGAGTGAGCGACCCCCCGGCGTGCCGGTCGGGCGGATCCGCGGTGTTCCCATCGTCATCTCGCCGTTCGCCCTCGTCTTCGCCGTCCTCGTCGCCTACCTGCTCTCCGGCTCGATCCGCGACCGGCTGCCGCTGGCGTCCGACGGGCGGATCCTCGCGCTCTCCTCGTTGATCTCTATCGGCTTCCTGGCCTCCCTGCTCGCCCACGAGATCGGTCACGCTCTGACGGCGCTGGCGTTCGGTCACACCGTGCGGTCCGTGACCCTGCACGGCTTCGCCGGGTTCACCGAGTTCGAGCCGGAGCCCCGCAGCGCCGGCCGCGAGTTCCTGATCGCCTTCGTCGGCCCGGCGGTCAACGGGGTGCTGGCCGCCGGCTGTCACCTCGGCCTGCTCGGCCTCGACGACACCAGCGACGCCGCCGCGGTCCTGCACGATCTCGGACTCATCAACGCCGCGTTGTTCCTCTTCAACCTGGCACCGGGCCTCCCGCTGGACGGTGGACGGGTGGTCGTCGCCGCGGTGTGGGGTCTGACGCGCGACAAGCTGCGGGGGCTGCGGGCCGGTGCCTACGGCGGGTTCGTCGTCGCCGCCGGCCTGGTCGTCTGGGGTGCGTCGACCTCCGACGGCATCGGCATGGTGTACACCTATGCTCTGGCGGGCTTCCTCGCGTTCGCGGCCTACCAGTCGCTGCGCGCCGCGCAGGTGCGGGAGCGGCTGCCCGGCCTGTGCGCCGGTCGCCTTGCGCGCCGGACGCTGCCCGTCGAGGGTGCCGTTCCGCTGGCGGAGGCGCTGCGGCGAGCTCAGGAGGTCGGCGCCACCGCCGTCGCGGTGATCGACCGTGACGGCAGCCCCCTGAAGATTATGAATGGCTCCGCGGTCGACGCGCTGCCGGAGCATCGGAGACCCTGGATGACCGTGGATGAAGTGAGTCGGGTGATCTCGCCCGGCATGGTCCTCGACGCCGATCTGGAAGGCGAGGCCCTGCTGGCGGCCGTGCAGCGGGTGCCGGCGTCGGAGTACCTCGTCAAGCAGGCGGGCCGCCCGGTCGGCGTGCTCGCGATGGTGGATCTCGTCGCCCGTATCGATCCGGCCGCCGCCGCCCGCATGGTGGCGTCCCGGTGAGCGCCCCGCCCGACGAGTCGGTGTCCCCGGGGCAGGTGCCGTCCCTGGCCG
The DNA here is from genome assembly GCF_002099325.1 of Frankia sp. KB5. Lineage (NCBI taxonomy): Bacteria > Bacillati > Actinomycetota > Actinomycetes > Frankiales > Frankiaceae > Frankia > Frankia sp. KB5. Next base: position 12,685 of record NZ_MRUJ01000066.1, read on the forward strand.
GCGGTTACGCTCCGCCTCCGACCGGCGCCGCTCATCGCCGAGGCCTGTTCACCAAGGGTGACCGGGTGCAGCTGACTGATCCCAAGGGGCGCCGGCACACCGTCGTCCTCGAACCGGGCAGGCAGTTTCACACCCACCGGGGAGCCGTCGAGCACGACGCCCTGCTCGGCCGGCCGGAGGGGATCGTCGTCACCAGCACGGGTGGTACCGACTACCTGGCGCTGCGCCCGCTGCTCGTCGACTTCGTGCTGTCCATGCCGCGCGGGGCGACCGTGGTGTACCCCAAGGACGCGGCGCAGATCGTCACCTACGCGGACATCTTCCCGGGCGCCAGGGTGCTGGAGGCCGGCGTCGGGTCCGGGGCGCTGTCGTGCTCGCTGCTGCGTGCCATCGGCGACTGCGGGCGTCTGGTCTCCTACGAGCGGCGCGCGGACTTCGCCGAGATTGCCCGGCGCAACATCGAGGCGTTCTTCGGCGGCCCGCATCCCGCCCACACCGTGCTGGTCGGGGAGCTGGCCGAGACAACCGAGCGTGACGTCGACCGGGCTGTCCTCGACATGCTCGCGCCCTGGGAGGTCGTTGACGCCGTCAGCGCGGCGCTGGTGCCCGGCGGGGTGGTCTGTGCCTACGTCGCTACCACCACCCAGCTTTCCCGGATCGTCGAGACGCTACGGGCGCACGGCACGTTCACGGAGCCCGCGGCGTGGGAGTCGATAATGCGGGACTGGCACGTCGAGGGTCTGGCCGTGCGGCCTGGCCACCGCATGGTCGGCCACACCGGTTTCCTGGTGACCGCGCGGCGCCTCGCCGAGGGGGTCACTCCTCCGGTGCGCCGCCGCCGGCCGGCGAAGGGCGCGCCGATCGGGATCGATCCCGCCTCCGAGACCGCCCCCGAGCCCAGGGCCGAGACCGAGCCCAGGGCCGAGACCGACCGATCCCGGGACGCCGACCCAGGGTCGGCGACGATCCAGCCGATGTGACGTATCCCATGGGGTCCCATGGGGCAGGCCATTCCCATGGGGTCCCATGGGGCAGGCCGTGGTCGCGAGTGTGCCGGCCGGCCGGGCCCATCGTCAGCCGACGGGCCCGCCGGCCTCCAGCGTGCCGTCGGGGCGTTCCACGTAGATGCACGTCCCCGGACACTCGTCGGCCGCGTCGACCACCGCGTCGACGAGCGGCAGCGGCACCGGGACGTAGGCGCCGGGCTGCGTCTGCAGCTCGCCCGCGCTGTCCTTGACGTAGGCCAGACCGTCGACGTCGAACTCGAAGACGGCGGGAGCGAGTTGCGCGCACAGACCGTCGCCGGTGCAGGCATCCTGGTCGACCCGCACCCGCAGGTCTGCCGAAACGCCCGGCTTCGCTGGAGTTGCCACAGGGCTCCGATCTTCTGTCAGCATGGCACCGTAACCCGCTGTTTACGGCAAAGCTGGATCGTCCTTGCCCGACCGGCCTGCCAGCGGCGGTCACAACGGTAGTGTGGGTGCGTCCCGGTCAGCACGGGGGAGGTGGAGGCGCAGTGTCCGGTCCCCGTTCGGGCTCTGGCTCCGATGGGAGCACGGGTCGTCCAGGTGATGCCGAATCACGGCGGTCGGCGTACGAGAAGGAAACACACGAGCTCACGACGCAGGTCGCCTTCCTGGAAGAGGAAGTGGCCATGCTGCGGCGTAAGTTGTCCGAATCGCCCAGGCAGCTCAGGGTGCTGGAGGAACGGCTCGCGGAGATCCAGGCGGAGTTGTCGGCTGTCACGGGACAGAACGACAGGCTCGTCGCGACTCTCCGCGAGGCGCGAGACCAGATCGTCACCCTGAAGGAGGAGGTCGACAGGCTCGCGCAGCCGCCCAGCGGCTACGGGATCTTCGTCTCCTCCTACGAAGACGGCACCGTCGACGTGTTCACTCAGGGCAGAAAGCTCCGGGTGACCGTGTCGCCGAGCGTCAACATCAGTGATCTCTTGCCCGGCCAGGAGGTCATGCTCAACGAGGCGCTGAACGTGGTCGAGACGCGCGCGTTCGAGCGGCAGGGTGAGATCGTCCTACTCAAAGAGGTCCTCGAGGGTGGGGACCGGGCGCTGGTGCTCGGTCACACCGACGAGGAGCGGGTGGTCATGCTGGCCCAGCCGCTTCTCGATGGACCGATCCGGTCCGGGGACTCGTTGTTGATCGAGTCCCGTTCCGGCTACGCCTTCGAGCGGATTCCCAAGTCCGAGGTCGAGGAGCTCGTCCTCGAAGAGGTTCCCGACATCGGCTACGAACAGATCGGCGGCCTGAAGAGCCAGATCGAGTCGATCCGGGACTCGGTCGAGCTGCCGTTCCTGTACAAGGAGCTCTACCGGGAGCATCAGCTCAAGCCACCGAAGGGTGTGCTGCTCTACGGCCCGCCCGGCTGCGGCAAGACGCTGATCGCCAAGGCGGTCGCCAATTCGCTGGCCAAGAAGGTCGAGGCGAAGACCGGCGGCCAGGGCACCGGTCGGGCGTTCTTTCTGAATATCAAGGGTCCCGAGCTGCTCAACAAGTTCGTCGGCGAGACCGAGCGGCAGATCCGGCTGGTGTTCCAGCGGGCGCGTGAGAAGGCGTCCGAGGGAATGCCGGTGATCGTGTTCTTCGACGAGATGGACTCGATCTTCCGGACCCGTGGCTCGGGGGTGTCCTCGGACGTGGAGAACACGATCGTCCCGCAGCTRCTCAGCGAGATCGACGGCGTCGAGCAGCTCGAGAACGTCATCGTGATCGGCGCGTCCAACCGCGAGGACATGATTGATCCGGCGATCCTGCGGCCGGGTCGGCTCGACGTGAAGATCAAGGTGGAGCGGCCCGATGCCGAGGCGGCTCGGGACATCTTCGCCAAGTACGTCGTGCCGGAGCTGCCGCTCTACCCGGATGACCTGGCCGAGTTCGGCGGTAACCGGGAGGCGACCGTTCAGGCCATGATCCAGCGCGTGGTCGAGCGGATGTACGCGGAGAGCGAGGAGAACCGCTTCCTCGAGGTGACCTACGCCAACGGCGACAAGGAGGTCCTGTACTTCAAGGACTTCAACTCCGGCGCGATGATCGAGAACATCGTCGCCCGGGCCAAGAAGATGGCGGTCAAGGAGCACATCGAGGGCGGGCAGAAGGGGTTGCGCATGCAGTACCTGCTCGCCGCCTGCATGGACGAGTTCAAGGAGAACGAGGACCTCCCGAACACGACCAACCCGGACGACTGGGCCCGGATCTCCGGGAAGAAGGGCGAGCGGATCGTCTACATCCGCACGCTCGTCACCGGAACGAAGGGTACCGAGGCCGGCCGTTCGATCGACACGATCGCGAACACCGGCCAGTACCTGTAACGGTCGCAGTAGTACCTGTAACGGCCGTTATCTGTAAGGGGCTCGGGTCCCGTGTTCCGCCCAACGGCGGGACACGTGCCACCGCCGTGACCCCGGGGTCACTCGGCCCCGGGGTCACGGCGGTGCTCTGGGTGGCATCGCGGCGTTGCGTTGGGCATCGCGGCACTGGCACCCCTGGGTGTATCCTCCCGCCCGCATCCGCGGTGGACGCCGGTCGGTCGGACTACCGTGTCGCCACCGAATTCTGACGATAGGCGTGGCTGCGGACGTGTCATCCCGAGCGGCCCAGAGCAAACAAGGCAGACGTCCGGCTAACCGACCGCCCGTGTAGCACCTACGCTTGCAGAGTGAGCGCGCGTCGGATCATGGGGATCGAGACCGAGTACGGCGTATCGGTGCCCGGTCAGCCGAACACCAATCAGATGTTGGCTTCGTCGTTGGTGGTGAACTCGTATGCCAGTCGAACATCGGCACCGGGTAGCCGCGCCCGATGGGACTTCGAGGAGGAGTCACCGCTGCGCGACGCCCGGGGCTTCGAACTGCCCCGCGAGCCGGCGGTCGATCYGAGCGCCCCGRCCAACGAGGACGATCTCGGCTTGGCCAACGTCATCCTGACCAGCGGGGCGCGGCTCTACGTCGATCATGCGCACCCGGAGTTCTCCTCGCCCGAGGTCACCAACCCTCGCGACGCCGTGCTGTGGGACAAGGCCGGGGAGCGGGTGATGGCCGAGGCCGCCCGCCGGGCGTTGTCCGTGCCCGGCTCCAAGCCGGTCTACCTCTACAAGAACAACACCGACAACAAGGGCGTCTCGTACGGATGCCATGAGAACTACCTGATGGCACGGTCGACGCCCTTCGGGGAGATCGTCCGTAACCTCACCCCGTTCTTCGTCTCCCGTCAGGTCGTCTGCGGGGCCGGGCGGGTCGGGATCGGTGTCGACGGCCGGGAGCCGGGGTTCCAGATCAGCCAGCGGGCCGACTTTTTCGAGGTCGAGGTGGGGCTCGAGACCACGCTGAAGCGGCCCATCATCAACACCCGGGACGAGCCGCACGCCGACCCGGAGAAGTACCGCAGGCTGCACGTCATCATCGGCGACGCGAACATGAGCGAGGTCGCCACCTACCTGAAGGTGGGAACGACCTCCCTGGTCCTCTCGATGATCGAGGACGGCTGGTTCACCGCGGACCTGTCGGTKGACGGGCCCGTGGCGGCGCTGCGGGCGATCTCGCACGATCCCTCCCTCAAGCATCTGGTTACTCTGCGCGACGGTCGTCGGATGACCGCGGTGCAGCTGCAGATGGAGTACTTCGAGCAGGCCCGCAAGTACGTCGAGGACCGGTTCGGTGCCGACGTCGACAGCCAGACCGCCGACGTGCTCTCCCGCTGGGAGTCGATCCTCGGCCGCCTCGAGGTCGACCCGATGAGCTGCGTCCGCGAGCTTGACTGGGTCGCGAAGCTGTCGATCCTGGAGGGCTACCGGTCGCGGGACGGCCTGGCCTGGGACTCGCCGCGGCTGGAGCTCGTCGACCTGCAGTACCACGACGTCCGTCCGGACAAGGGCCTCTACAACCGCCTGGTGGCCCGGGGCCGGTTCGATCTCGTCGTCAGCGAGGAGGAGGTCACCCGGGCGATGACCGAGCCTCCTGAGGACACCCGCGCCTTCTTCCGGGGCCGCTGCCTCGCGCTCTACCCGCAGCAGGTCGCCGCCGCGTCCTGGGACTCGGTCATCTTCGACATCGGTCGGGACTCGTTGYAGCGGGTGCCGACGCTGGAGCCGCTGCGCGGCACGAAGGCGCACGTGGGCGAGCTGCTCACCCGCTGCCCCACGGCGAGTGATCTGGTGGACGCGCTCGCCGGCCGCTGAAAGCCGGCGCCGATCCCGGTCGGGAGAGCCGGCGCCGATCCCTGGCAGGAGGTTCACGTTGCGCCCTGGGCGGACGTCGCGACGTAGCGGCTGGTTCGTGATGGAGTGGACCTCTCACCGATCGAACGGATGGTGTCGGTGGGGCGGGATAGTGTCGCGCCAGGCGATCGAAGGAGGGCTTCATGGCCACCAGGGACAGCGGCGGCGGGCAGCAACGCGCGGACCGTCGGGCGGAGGAGATCGACGACGTCGCGACCGAGGACACGAGTGCCTCCGACCTCAAGGAGCGGCACGAGAAGCTGTCCGAGGACGTCGATTCCCTGCTCGATGAGATCGACGACGTCCTGGAGGAGAACGCCGAGGAGTTCGTGAAGGGCTATGTCCAGAAGGGCGGCCAGTAACGGCCGTCTGGTAGCCGGCCGTCTGGTAGCCGGCGGTCCGGTAGCCGGCGGTCCGGTAGCCGGCGGTATCGGGCGCCGTGGATGACGCCCGGCGGTGGTAGCTCTGGCGGGGTCGACGCCGCCGGGTGAGGCCGCGTTCCGCGGGGGTCCGGCGCCGCACCGCCCGCGTGCCCCGGTGCAGGTCGGCGGGCCGCACGCGCGGCCGTGACCGCCTTCCCGGCCGACCCGTTCGACCGGCCTGCCCGCCAGCTTCGGGGGGCGATAGCCCTATGTTGTGCTTCATCTGTAACGTCGGGCCGGGAGCCTCGGGGACGCCCCGGGCGCGCGGCCCACGTGACCGACTATCGGAAGGGGGATGCGTGGCTGATCCATTGGGGGCCGCCGGGCGCCTACCGGCTGTGTTCATGACGCCGGGAACATCGTCGTTCGCCGATTTCCTGTCGCGGTCGGCGCCGCACCTGCTGCCGGGGGCCCGGAGTGGCCTGCCGGGGCCGGTCACCGAGGTGGCGCACGGCACGACGATCGTGGCGGTGGCGTTTCCCGGTGGCGTGATCATGGCCGGTGACCGGCGCGCGACACAGGGGCACATGATCGCTCAGCGGGACGTCGAGAAGGTCCATCACGCCGACGACTACTCCTGTGTGGGGTATGCCGGCACCGCCGGGGTCGGCGCCGAGCTGATCCGGCTGTTCCAGGTGGAGCTGGAGCACTACGAGAAGATCGAGGGGTCGACGCTGAGCCTGGACGCGAAGGCCAACCGGCTGGCGGCCATGGTCAAGGGGAACCTGCCGATGGCCCTGCAGGGCCTCGCCGTCGTCCCGCTGTTCGCCGGGTACGACCTCGACACGGGCAAAGGGCGGATCTTCTCCTACGACATCGCGGCGGCGAAGTCGGAGGAACGCACGTACGAGTCGATCGGTTCGGGCTCGGTGTTCGCGAAGGGTTCACTGAAGAAGCGGTTCCGGTCCGATCTCAGCCAGGACGACGCCGTCCGGATCAGCGTCGAGGCCCTCTACGACGCCGCCGACGACGACTCGGCGACCGGCGGGCCGGACGTAATCCGCAAGCTGTACCCGATCGTCGCGGTCGTGACGGCGGACGGCTACCGTCGCTATGCCGACGATGAGATAGAACCGGTGGTGACGGCCATCATCGCGGACCGTTCGACGAACTCGGGAGGCTGACGTGACCATGCCGTTCGGATACGCGAGCCCCGAACAGCAGGTCCGCGACAAGTCCGAGTACGCGCGCAAGGGCATCGCGCGGGGTCGCAGCGTCGTCGTCCTCACCTACGAGAACGGGATCCTGTTCGTCGCCGAGAATCCGTCGGCGACCCTGCACAAGATCAGTGAGATCTACGACCGCATCGCGTTCGCCGCGGTCGGCAAGTACAACGAGTTCGAGAACCTGCGGACGGCGGGCATCCGCCTCATGGACTCGCGTGGCTACATGTACGACCGGCGTGACGTGACCAGCCGCGCGCTCGCCAACGCCTACGCGCAGACCCTCGGTGCGATCTTCAGCGAGAGCGTCAAGCCCTACGAGGTCGAGATCGTCGTCGCCGAGGTCGGCACCTCGATCGCCGACGACCAGATCTACCGGCTGACCTATGACGGGTCGATCGCCGACGAGCGGGGTTTCGTCGCGATCGGTGGCGCCTCCGAGCAGGTCACGACGTCGCTGAAGGAGCATCACCGGGACGGCCAGCCGCTCGCCGAGGCGCTGCGTGTCGCGGTGCAGGCCCTGACCGTCGGGGTGCCCCCGGGCCTGCCGCAGAACGGCGAGCGGGTCCTCGCGGCCGCCAACCTGGAGGTCGGCATGCTGGACCGGACCCGGACCCGACGGATGTTCAAGCGGATCGTCGGCCCGGCGCTCGAGGGGCTGCTCGCGCAGACCTCGGCCACCTGACCGGCCACCTGACCGGCCCACCGTGTTCGCCGACTATCGGTCGGTTCCCGGGGCCGCGATGTCCGCCGGGGGATGACCCCGGGATGCCGAGCTCCGCGTGGCATCCCGGGACCGGGCCTGTCACCACCGGAATCTTGGCAGAGCCGTTGTTCTTACACACCCCCGCGCGGGTGCCACCGTGCCCAGCGACGGCGGGCCAGGTGCGGACCGCCGACCGGGCGAACGAGAACGTCGCACGCATCGTCCTGCGGAGCGGTGACACGGCGGCCGGCGATCTTCCCGATGGCTGGTCGCGGGCCGTGCTGCGGGAGCTGGGCACCATCCAGGCCGGCCCGTCTAACCAGGTGGTCAAGCGGCTGCTGACCAACCACCGCTGACGGGATCGCGCTGGTGCTGCCCCGCGACTGCTGGACGCGTTGCACGCGGGGCTGTCGGCAGAAGACGTCGCTGACGGGTTGGAAGGCTGGTCAGCCCATCGACACGAGACGGGCCCCGCCGTCGGTCTCGATGACTGTGCCGGTGAGGTTGGCGTTGGTGGCTGCGACGACGGTGACCTCGGCGATGTCGTCCGCGGTCGCGATCCGCTGGGTGGGGAGCGCCTGGGCGGCTTGGGCGAAGTATGCCTTCCGGGCCTCGTCGGGTATGCCACTCCACCAGGGGGTGTCGACCAGGCCGGGGGAGACGCCGTTGACCCGGATCGGCGCGAGTTCCACAGCAAGCGGCTTGACCAGGGCCTCGACGGCGCCGTTGAGGGCTGCGATGCCTGCGGTTCCTGGCATTCCGGCGCGGGCGGTGATCGCGCCGAGCAACGTGATGGAGCCGGTCGCTGTGAGGTGCGGCACAGCCGCCTGGATGGTGGTGAGGTGAGCCCAGAACTTCGCGTCGAAGGCTCGGCGGAGCATGTCGAAGTCCAGGTCAGCGACAGATCCCGAACCTTCGCTGCCACTGAGGCTGATGATCAGCCAGTCGATTCGGCCGATCGTCTCGATGACGGCGCTGATCTCGGCACGGTTGCCGCCGTCCGCCCGGTGGACGATCAGCTCCGGGTCGCTGGCCGCGACGTCATCGAGCCGCTGCTTGCCGCGGCCGACAACGTGGACCGTTGCGCCAAGGGCTTGCAGCCGCCGGGCGGTGGCCAACCCGATCCCAGACGTTCCCCCGACGACCAGCGCGGTGTGCTCGCTCACGTGATCTCCTAAATCGAACCGTTACGTCTCGTATCGGATTGACGATAGCATGCCTCCGTGACCGACCACCCCATCCCGGTCCGACCCGGACGCAAGCGCAGCGAGGAGAGCCGGCTGGCCATCCTTGCCGCGGCGATCGAGCTCGTGGGAGAGGTTGGCTACGCAGGCTTGACGATCGAGGGCATCGCGGCCCGCTCCGGCGCGGGCAAACAGACGATCTACCGCTGGTGGCCGTCCAAGGCCGACGTGCTGCTTGACGCGCTGGCCACCAAGGCCGACCTGCACGTGCCCATCCCGGACGAGGGCAGTTACACCGCCGACCTGCGTGCCTTCCTCACGGCTAGCTTCCGGCTGGGCCGTGACCAGCGGGTAGCCGATGCACTGCGCGCACTGATGGCCCACGCTCAGATCGACGAGGAGTTCCGGGGACGGTTCCGCTCCTCGTTCTTGCAGCGCCGCCGTGACGCGCTCGGGATCATCCTCGACCGGRCCCGGACCCGCGGCGAGCTGCCACCCGTCCCTTCCCCTGGCACCGCCGCTGACCTCGTCTTCGGCGTCATCTGGTACCGGATGCTTGCCACCAGCCAACCCGTTGACGAGAATCTGATCGACGAACTCGTAACCACGCTCACCGAACCACGACCCGCCGTCGGCACATCCACTCCAGCAGCGAGGAAGAGCACATGAGCGAATCCGTGACGCGGTACTGAACCTGCACGGTCCCATCGCCACCCAGGGCGCGGCGGAGTGGACCGTTCACCTGTCCGTTGCCCGGCCCGGCCCGGCCCGTCCACATGCTCGGCGCGATGTGGCACGATCTGGCAGGTGACGAGCAGACCCGTCGCGGCGCGGCGCCTGATCGACCTCGCGCGGCTGCGCCGCGTCCGCGACCGGATCGACCGGGAGTACGCGCGGCCGCTGGATGTCGAGGCGCTCGCCCGCGGCGCGCACATGTCGGCCGGRCATCTCAGCCGCGAGTTCCGGCTCGCCTACGGCGAGTCGCCGTACGCCTATCTGATGGCGCGGCGCATCGAGCGCGCAATGGCGCTGCTGCGTCGTGGCGACCTGAGTGTCACCGAGGTCTGTTTCGCGGTCGGCTGCTCGTCGCTGGCCACCGCCGTCCTCGACGGCACCTTCGCGCGGCTGCAGGCCAGCGGCGCCGAGGTCGTCCAGGAGCCGACCGAGCAGCCGTACGGCGTTCGCGACTGCGCCTTCCGCGATCCCGCGGGCAACCTGATCCGCATCAACGAGCTCCGCTGAGCCGTCCGGCGATCGCAGCATGACCGGCCCGACGGCACCTCCCGTGTACCAGGCACCTCCCGTGTACCAGGCACCTCCCGTGTACCAGGCACCTCCCGTGTACCAGGCACCTCCCGTGTACCAGGCACCTCCCGTGCACCAGGCACCTCCCGTGCACCAGGCAGATGGAGACACGATGAGCACGGCCATGAGCACGGCCATGAGCACGGCCACGAGGACGGACCCGCGGTCGCCGGACCCGCGGTCGCCGGCGCCGCACGTTGCCGACCGCAGCGATGTGATCCGCGTGCACGGCGCGCGCGAGAACAACCTCAGGGACGTCAGCATCGAGATCCCGAAGCGCCGGCTGACGGTGTTCACCGGCGTCTCCGGCTCGGGCAAGAGCTCGCTGGTGTTCGGCACGATCGCCGCCGAGTCGCAGCGGCTGATCAACGAGACGTACAGCGCCTTCGTGCAGGGCTTCATGCCGACGCTGGCGCGGCCCGAGGTCGACGTACTCGAAGGGCTGACGACCGCGATCATCGTCGACCAGCAGCGGATGGGAGCCGACGCCCGCTCCACGGTCGGCACCGCCACCGACGCGAACGCGATGCTGCGCATCCTGTTCAGCCGGCTCGGCGAGCCACACATCGGCTCGCCCAACGCGTTCTCCTTCAACGTCCCCTCGGTCCGAGCGGCCGGCGCGGTCACGGTCGAACGCGGTGCCGGTAAGACCAAGACCGTGAAACAGACCTACACCCGCGCCGGCGGCATGTGCCCGCGCTGCGAAGGCCGGGGCACGGTCTCCGAGATCGACCTCACCCAGCTTTTCGACGACTCCAAGTCGCTCGCCGAGGGCGCGATCACCATTCCCGGCTACAAGGTGGACGGCTGGTGGACGGTGGGGATCTTCATCGAGTCGGGCTTCCTCGACCCGAACAAGCCGATCCGCCAGTACACGAAGAAGGAACTCCGGGACTTCCTCTACAAGGAACCGACCAAGGTGAAGGTCAACGGTGTCAACCTCACCTACGAGGGGCTGGTCCCCAAGGTCCAGAAGTCGTTCCTCGCCAAGGACCCCGACGCGCTGCAGCCGCATATCCGGGCGTTCGTGGACCGGGCGGTCACCTTCACCGCCTGTCCCGACTGCGGCGGCACCCGGCTCAGCGAGGCGGCTCGGTCCTCCAGGATCAAAGGGATCAACATCGCCGACGCCTGCGCGATGCAGATCAGTGACCTGGCCGAATGGGTCCGCGGCCTCGACGAGCCGTCGGTCGCGCCGCTGCTCGCCACGCTGCGGCGGACCCTCGACTCGTTCGTGGAGATCGGGCTGGGCTACCTCTCGCTCGACCGGCCGTCGGGCACGCTGTCGGGCGGCGAGGCGCAGCGGGTCAAGATGATCCGCCACCTCGGCTCCTCCCTCACCGACGTCACCTACGTCTTCGACGAGCCCACCACGGGCCTGCACCCCCATGACATCCGGCGGATGAACGACCTGCTGCTACGGCTGCGGGACAAGGGCAACACGGTGCTCGTCGTGGAGCACGAGCCGGAGACGATCGCGATCGCCGACCACGTCGTCGACCTCGGCCCCGGCGCCGGAACAGCGGGCGGCACCGTCTGCTTCGAGGGCACCGTCGAGGGGCTGCGGGTCAGCGGCACCCGCACCGGCCGCCATCTCGACGACCGGGCCGCCCTCAAGGAGGCGGTGCGGACGCCCACCGGCCGGCTAGCGATCCGCGGCGCGACGGCGCACAACCTGCGCGGCGTCGACGTCGACATCCCGCTCGGGGTGCTTGTCGTCGTCACCGGCGTCGCCGGCTCCGGCAAGAGCTCGCTCGTGCACGGGTCGATCCCCCATCTCTCGGGGCCAGCCGGCGCGGGTGTGGTGTCGATCGACCAGGGCGCGATCCGCGGCTCGCGACGGAGCAACCCGGCGACGTACACCGGACTGCTCGACCCGATCCGCAAGGCGTTCGCGAAGGCGGGCGGCGTGAAGCCGGCGCTGTTCAGCGCCAACTCCGAGGGCGCCTGCCCCACCTGCAACGGCGTCGGGGTCATCTACACCGACCTGGCGATGATGGCCGGCGTCGCCACCACCTGCGAGGAGTGCGAGGGGAAACGGTTTGAAGCATCGGTGCTGGAGCACCATCTCGGCGGCCGCGACATCAGTGAGGTGCTCGCGATGTCGGTGACCGAGGCCGAGGAGTTCTTCGGCGCCGGGGAGGCGCGCACGCCGGCCGCGCACGCCATCCTCAACCGGCTCGCCGACGTCGGGCTCGGCTACCTCAGCCTCGGCCAGCCGCTCACCACGCTGTCCGGCGGCGAGCGGCAGCGGCTCAAGCTGGCCACCCACCTGGCCGAGAAGGGCGGCGTCTACGTCCTCGACGAGCCGACCACCGGCCTGCACCTCGCCGACGTCGAGCAGCTGCTCGGCCTGCTCGACCGGCTCGTCGACGCCGGCAAGTCGGTCATCGTCATCGAGCACCACCAGGCGGTCATGGCGCACGCCGACTGGCTCATCGACCTCGGTCCCGGCGCTGGCCACGACGGCGGCCGGATCGTCTTCGAGGGCACCCCCGCCGACCTCGTCGCAGCCCGCTCCACCCTCACCGGCGAGCACCTCGCGGCCTACGTCGGCACCTGACCGAGGACACCGGCGTGCTGTTTGAAGCGGACCGGGAGGCTGGCGATGCCGCGCAGGACGAGGTCCTACGGTAGGCGAGGTGGTCCGTGAGCGGCGTCATCGTGATCCCCCTCCGGATGAGCTCGTGCAGCACGATCCGGTCAGGGTTGTCGGCCGGGTAGGCGGAAAGATCACAGAATCGTGGATGTCGCGAGCCGCGTACGGATGGCGCTGGGTATAACTTACATAGCAAGTAAGTTACAGGTGGTGTGAGTTGCTGGAGGGAGGCGGGGCGGCGGTGGCCTTTGTGAATCGCACCGACGAACTCGCCGCTCTGGAGGCGTGGTGGCGCTCGACCGACCCCCGGCCGGCGGTGGTGGGGGGACGGCGACGGGTCGGCAAAACCGCGCTGTTGCAGCGCTTCGCCCAGGGCCGTCGGTCGGTGTCCCACACCGGAGCCGGTCGGGCGGCAGTTGGGGAACTGGCGCAACTATCCCGTCAGGCGGCCATCGCGCTACCGGGGCGAATCCGTGATCTCGCTGCTCGTCCCTATCTCGACTGGGACGACGCGCTCGACGACCTCGCCGCGGCGGCTGAGCAGGAGCCGCTCCTCGTCATCCTGGACGAGTTTCCCGAGATCGTCRCCACCTCACCCGAACTGCCCGGAGTCCTGCGGGCCTTCCTCGATCGAACAGCCGGCCGGACCAGGCTGCGGATGCTCGTGTGCGGGTCGGCCGTGCGGCACATGACCGCGCTACAGGAGCAGCGGGCGCCTCTGTACGGCAGATTTGATCTGTCACTGTCGCTGCATCCGTTCCGTCCGCACGAGGCCGTACTCATGCTGCCCAGCCTGACGCCATCCGACCGGGCGCTCGTCTACGGGCTGGTTGGCGGAGTTCCGTTGTATCTGTCGTGGTGGGACCAGGGCGCCGATCTCGCTGACAACCTGCTACGGCTGGCCTGCCGGCCCGGGGCGCCGCTGCTCACCGAGGGCCAACTCGTGCTTGCCACCGAGGTGGAGCACGGTGAATACCCGGCGGCCGTGCTCCACGCGATCGCCGAGGGCCGCACCCAGTACAACGAGATCAAGGACTATATTCGGGCTGAACCGGCCCGTACTCTGGATCGGCTCGTCGAGCTGCGGCTGGTCGAACGGCTGATGCCCGTCACCGAACCAGCGCGCAGCCGTCGGCGCGTCTACCGGATCGCCGACAATTTCCTCGCTTTCTATCTCGGCGTGCTGTCTCGGTACCGCGCGGAGATCGAGCGTGGATTAGGGAAAGCACTGCTGCCAGTACTGATCGAGAGTCTGGACGACCATCTCGGCAAACCGTGGGAGGAAGCGTTTCGCGAGCACCTACGCCGACTCGCGGTCGTCGGCGCGCTGGGCAGGGACATCGTCGCGGTCGGGCCTTATTGGAACGCGGGTGGGCAGAACGAGATCGATGCGGTCGTGCTCGCGGGCAGGGACCGACACCCGGTTCTGTTCGGCGAGGCGAAGTGGGCGCGCTCTGTTGACGGTCGACGGATCTCCAGCCGGCTCCTGGAAAAGGCTCACGCTATTACATCGGCCGTTCCAGCAGCCTCGGAGCGCCAGACAGACGACGGAGCTGCCGGCCCTGACAGTGGCGGGACCGAAGGCTCTGCCCGGGCACGCCTTGCGCTGTGYGCTCGCGAGGAGATCCGTAACGCGCCGCCAGGATGTCTCACTGTCACTGCCGCCGACATCTTCGATCAGCAATATCCACCCGAGCCGCGCCGGAGCTCTCTCATCGGGACTTGGCTGGAGTACGCCGCCTGGGCCGCTGCATGTGAGCGTCCAATGGTGCTCTCATGCCGCCTTACCTCTCGGCGAGGCGCTCCGAGTCTGACCGGCCGAGGCCGCCACGAACGGCAAGGTGGCGAAGGAGGCCACCCGCGCGGAGGCCCAGCCGGCGATCGCCCCACCGGCCAGCGCGCTGACCACGAGAACACCGCTCTCGATCATGGTGGCCCGGCCGATCCAGGTCTCGTAGAGCTTGCTCGAGCCTGTCTCCTCCAGGACGACGTCGTAGACGATGCTGTCCACGGTGCCGGAGCTCAGCGCGAAATAGATGCCGAGGATCATGGCCACGGCGATATAGGTCGCAACGTTCCTGCTCAGGCCGGCCGGTCGGCTCCCTACTTAGCCCAGGCCGGTGTGCGGGAGGCAGTGCTCGGCTTCGAACAACCCGGGGCGGCTGGCCAGGAGAAGGTCCCGGTTTTCGACGCGGGGCCCGGTGGCGGGCAGCGACCAGGTCAAGCCAGACCCGGTCGCGCAGCTCGATACCGTCGATGACGACGCAGCCGGGGTAGCCCGTCGCCGCCGTGAAAGCGTCGCGTTCGACCGAGCGGAACCGGAACCCGCGCCGCTGGTAGAAGCGCAGGTTGTCGATGTCGGCGGCGGCCGTCGCGACGAGCAGCGCGGTCACCGGAGCACCCGCGAGAAGCTCGACCAGTGACTCGATGAGCGCCCGGCCTATCCCATGTCCCTGATGGGGCTTCAGCACTGCCATGTTCTTGATCTCGACCGTCTGTGGGTGTCCGGTGGGAACGAATTGAAGATGTCCCACGATTCGGTCGTCGAGGAGCGCGACCAGAACGTGGCCGAGGTGGAGGTAGGCGTCGAGTTGACTGGCCGAGTCTTCGGCCAGCTCGAACAGAGGGCGGAGCTCGCGTCGATCGCCCTGGTACTGCTGAATTCGTGGTGTCGTGGTCATGGCTCTTTTTAGCAGCGCCAACCTGCGCCGGCCGTTTCCGCCACCGGTCTTCTCCATGGCTGACCGGACAGCCTCGGGCTGGCCCGCCAACATCGCCGCGCGTTGAGGATGGCGCGGGTGTGGAGGAGGTCGAAACCGGCGCGCTGCGTGTTCTGCTGGGACTTCGATCCCGGCTGAGTCGTCACGGTGGCGACGTCGCAGCCGGCCACCACGGCGTACCGCATGACCCCGGGGCCCGCCGTTCGGAAGCAGCGGTTACTCCTCGCCAAGAATCCGTAGACCACGATGATCCCTGAAGTACATGYAGTCCTTCRGGTTCAAGGTGGCGAGYGGCAGATTGTGRGYGAGGCAGCACGCCGCGATCCACATGTCGTTGACTGGACGGGGCTGTCCGGCCCGGGTGGCGGCTGCGGAGAGTACGCCCCAGGTGGCAGCGACGGCTTCGTCTCCGGGTAGTACAGGGATTCCTGAAAGCCAGTCGGCGAGTTCCCGACGTCGACGACTACCCCAGTCTCGCGGATCGGTCCACTTGGTGAGCTCACCGAAGGTCACGAAGGTGATCAGCGGCCGGCGGCCGATCAGGCGGGTTGCCACGGGCCTGCTGAGCCTGCGCTTGTGACTCAGGGACACGATGTCGGTGTCAAGGACGACGGGCTGCACGGCGACGGCTCAGGCGACGGCTCAGGCGACGTCGCGACGACGCTCGGCGTAGGTGAACGCGAGGAACTCGTCGAGCTCCTCGTCGGAATCGAAGGTGTCAGCGGCCAGGTCGTCGAGCGAGCGGATGGGTTGGGTACCTCTCGTGGCCAGGAGCTCCTCGACGGTGACCGTGGGGCGCAGCGGCGGGTACAACGGATGGCCGATCCCTGGAGTGCTCATGGACGAGACCTCCTCGCTGGCGTCTCCGGCACACTGCAGCCAGGACCGGCATACGGCGCGACGCACAGCTCGCGACCCGTGCAGCTGTGGCATGGATACACAGGTACGCCCATTCCACCCGGACGAGTTCATCCAGCCCGCGCCGATGGATGGGCGGCCGGCTTGTGGACGTTCGTCTGCGAGGTGGGCGGCGGCCATCCCCAGCCAGGACCACACCGCGGGCTGGCGACCACCCCGCAGACGGCCGGGTAGCCCGGGTTGACGGAGAAATTCGGCCTGGATGTCGAGCTGCCCGCCGTGCTCACCGAGCACCGGGCCGGCGGGTGGGTACGGCCCCGTGGAGCGGACGTACGCCCGTCGCCGGCCGAAGGACTTCGCACGCCTGGTGGCGCACTGCGGGCATCGCCCGGTTCGTATTGTGCGAACTTGACGACTAGCAAAAGGTTGGACGAAATCCCAGGTCGCACCAATAGTCCTGAATACCTGTGGACAGAACCGGGCGCAACCCGAACCGCCACCCCACCATCCCCGGCCCCACGATCAACATCCCCGATCGCACAAGCAGGCCGTCTGCCAGCGGAAACGTGCGGCCACGGCGGGGAACGTCCATGCACGGGGCGCGGGTCACGACCCGGGATGACACCAGTGGTCGAAGCCGRCAGACCATGGCCCCGAGCGCCAGCCCGGACATCCGCCGTTGAGTGGTGCGCTCGGGTAGCGGGAACGACACGTCCACGATGACCGGTATTACATGGTGGGACGCTGCCCGCTGTTCAATCACTTCGCTGTTGACCGACATGCGGATAGGGAACGAGCAATGGTTGAGACCTGTGGATCGGCTGGGGAGGGCGTACCTTCCCGGTGATCGAGGTTGAGGTCTCAGTCAGACCGACGTTGGCGCGTCGGTCTGGAAGGCGCGCCCGTGCTCACGGTAGTCCCCGAAGACGGCACGCCCGCCGATGGTCCGGCGAGCAGCCCGTCGCTGATCGACGAGATCGTGCGGGAAGGTGCCCGGCGGATGCTCGCCGCCGC
>NZ_MRUJ01000067.1:0-52950 GCF_002099325.1 Frankia sp. KB5
CAGCCCCGCGCAGCTGGCCCGGTGGGCTCGTGGCCACTGGACGGTCGAGGCCATTCACCATGTCCGCGACCGGACCATGGACGAGGACCGCCACACCATCCRCACCAAGAACGCCGCCCTGAACTGGGCCATCRCCCGCGATACCACGATCAGCGCACTACGCCTGGYAGGCTACAAGAACATCAGACAGGCCCRCCGAGCCACCATCAGAGACCCTGGGCTCGTCCTCCAGATCATCGCCCTGACCAGCCAAAACAGACTTTGACGGAGCCCTGACACGGCGAGGGCTCCGCCGGGCCGCAGCACGCGGGCGGCCTCGGCCGCGGCGGTCAGTACCTGTACCCAGTGCCATGCCTGGGCATAGCAGACCAGGTCGACGACCTGGTCCCGGAAGGGCAACGCCTCCCCGTCCCCGCGCACCGCGGGCAGTCCGGGGCTGCGCTGGCGCAACCGCGCCAGCATGGTCGGCCCGGGTTCCACCGGTACCACCCGCGCGCCCCGGCCGATCAGCAGACGCGTGGCGATGCCGGTCCCGGCGCCGACGTCAAGCACGTCCGCGCCGCGCAGCGGCCGCCCGAGGAACCGCTCGACGTCACGGAAGATGTGGTCGGGATAGCTCGGCCTGGCCGCGGCGTAGGCATCCGCCAACGGGTCGAACAGCGAGCCGGTGGGAGTACGACCAGAAGGGATGGACACTGCGTCATGGTGGCACTCGACCATGGCGGCGAGCCACGGGAACGGTGTCAGCCCCGGAGGTGGGTCAGCCGGCGGTGGACCCGGATGCGGATCAGCCGTAGGTGGATCAGCCGTAGGTGGATCGGAGTCCTGCGGCGGACGGTGCGGCGAAGTGCAGACGGGTGAACGCCAGCGCCTCGGCGAGCTCGGCCTCGCGCTGGGCACGCGACTCGGCCCGCCTGGTATTGATCTCGACCACCACGGTGCCGTCGAAACCGCCGGCGGCCAGCAGTTCAAGCAGCTCCGCACAGGGCTGCGTGCCACGACCGGGGACGAGATGTTCGTCCTTGGCCGAGCCCAGACCATCGGCCATGTGCACGTGGACCAGCCGCTCGCCGAGAAGCTCGGCCATCTCGAGCGGGTCCGAGCGGGACACACTCGTGTGCGACAGGTCGAGGGTGACATGCGCGTAGTCGTCTTCGACCGGGGACCAGTCCGGGGCATAGGCGGAGACCTCCCGCCCCCGCGCCCGCAGCGGGAACATGTTCTCCACCGCGAAGCGGATGTCGGTCTCGCCGGCCATCCGCTCGATGCCCGTCACGAACTCGCGGGCATAGTCTCGCTGCCAGCGAAACGGCGGGTGGACGACGACCGTCGACGCGCCGAGCGTCTCGGCTACGGTACGGGCCCGCACCAGCTTCGCCCATGGATCCGTACCCCAGACCCGCTGGGTGAGCAGCAGGCACGGCGCATGAATGGCCAGAATCGGGATGCCGTGATAGTCCATCAGCCGCTTCAGCGCCTGCGGATCCTGGCTAACCGGATCGGTCCAGACCATGATCTCGACCCCGTCATACCCCAGCCGCGCCGCCATCTCGAAGGCCGAGGCGGTGGACTCGGGATAGGTCGAGGCCGTTGAGAGCGCCACGCGGGCACCCGGAGCGGTCGTGGCCAGCTCGGGCGCTCCGCGCGGGACAATGAGCGAGGAGCTACCGCCACCACCGGGCCCCGAACCGCCCGCGACCCCACCGGACGAGATCGGGGCGGGAGCCATCGCGGTCGGCGACACCGACCGCGCGTCGTCACGCCATGCCTGCAATCCGTCTCCCTGCCGCGCGAGCCGGGGGTTGGCCGTCACGACCGACCTCATCTCCCAGGCTAGGCCATCTCCGCGGCCCCGCCCGCACAGACATCCGCGGGATGACGGTCGGAACCTTCATATCGCCCGTGACAACGGCCACATCGGGCAATTACGCGCATCAAGAACACTTTCTGCAAGGTTCATCTCACCCTCTGCTAGGTGAAGGGAGTTCATCGCTCCGGCGTCAGGATGAGGTGAGCCAGTCCAGTCGGCGCAGGATCACCCCTTCACGCAGGGCCCAGGGGCAAATCTCCACCTCGTCGATGGCGAACAGATCGAGAGCCTCGTCCGCGACGACCGCCCCCGCGACCAACTGGGCCGCCCGGGAGGCGGAGACGCCCGGCAGCGCCGCGCGCTCCTCGACCGACATCCGGCACACCTTGGCCGTCACCTCCACGAGGTCGTCCCGGCGCAGCACCCTGCGGGTGTAGGGACCGCGGCTGTAGGACTCCGCACCGGCGATCCGAGCCAGCGACCGGAAGGTCTTCGACGTCGCCACCGCCCTCGTGTGCTCCCCCAGGGGATAGATGGTGCCCACGATCGGCGCGATCTGGGACCGGACGTAACGGCGCAGCTCGCTGAGCTCGGACCGCTTGGGCGGGTCGCTCGGGGCCAGCCAGTCCCGGGTCAGCCGGYTCGCGCCAAGTGGCAGGGATGCGACCACCTCGGGGTCCTCGTGCATGCCGGCGCCGATCTCCAGGGAACCACCGCCGATGTCCAACGCCAGCAACCGGCCGGCGCTCCAGCCGAACCACCGGCGGACGGCGAGGAAGGTCAACCTGGCCTCCTCCTCCCCGGGCAGGACGCCGATGGAGACCCCGGTGGCCTCGCCCACCCGGCGCAGGACCGCCTCTCCGTTGGTGGCGTCCCGCAACGCCGACGTGGCGAAGGCCGCCAGATCGTGGACCCCGAGCGCGTCGGCCTGCTGGCGCATGTCCAGGACGCAGGAGGTCAGGGCGCGCTCTCCAGCGGCGTCCAGCGCCCCGTCCGCGTCGAGCAGTTCCACCAGCCGCAACGGCACGCGCACGCTGGCGGCCGGCTGCGGCTGGCCGCCCCGGTGCGCGTCCACGACAAGCAGGTGGACGGTGTTCGAGCCGATGTCGATCACACCGAGACGCATTGGACCGGGATGTGGACCCGCCGGGAGCGGACTCACCACGGCCGCCTGCCGTCCCGGGGCGACGGCGGCGTCGGGCTGCGCCACGATCTTCGGAAACCACGCACCCGGACGCACGCCACCGAGCACCTCTTCACCGTTCCCTCCGGCCGCGACCGCCGGGGTCACGGCTCGAACTTGTATCCCAGTCCCCGGACGGTCACCAGGTGCCGCGGGTTGCCGGGTTCGTGCTCAATCTTTGTCCGCAGTCGTTTGACGTGGACATCCAGGGTCTTGGTGTCGCCGACGTAGTCCGACCCCCAGACCCGGTCGATCAGTTGGCCCCGGGTCAGCACCCGGCCCGCGTTGCGCAGGAACATCTCCAACAGCTCGAACTCCTTGAGCGGCAGGGTGACCGTGGTCCCGTCGACGGTGACGACATGGCGCTCAACGTCCATCCGGACCGGGCCGGCCTCCAACGTCGCGTCCCCTACCTCCTCGTTCTCCGACCGCCGCCGCAGCACCGCGCGGATCCGCGCCACCAGCTCCCGGGCGGAGAACGGCTTCGTGACGTAGTCGTCCGCTCCGAGTTCCAGCCCGARCACCTTGTCGATCTCGCTGTCCCGAGCGGTCAGCATGATGATCGGCACAGTGGAACGGGTTCGCAAGGTTCGGCACACTTCCGTGCCCGACAGCCCCGGCAGCATGAGGTCCAGCAGGACAAGATCAGCCCCCCGCCGATCGAACTCGGCCAACGCGCTGGGGCCGTCGGCGACGACCCCCACCTCGAAGCCCTCCCGTTCCAACATGAACGACAACGCGTCGGAGAAGGACTCCTCGTCCTCGACCACGAGCAGCCGGGTCACCTGTTCGCTCCCCTTGTTACGTTGGACGGACCGGCCGACCCGGACCGCTTCCTGTTACCGTCGATGGGACGGGTGGACCCGCCGCGTCTACCGGTCATGACCGATACCGTTCACCGTTCACGAACCGCCACCGAGTTCATCATCGCCATGATGTTCACCATCGCCATGATGTTCACCATCGCCCCGACCGCGGGCGTCGGCATCGGCCCCGACGACGTCGAAGCCATCCACCCCGTCATCCTCGCGGGTTTCGTCCGAGCCGTCCGTCATCGCATCGTCATCGTCGCCGGTGAACAGCGGCAACCGGAGCGTGAAGGTGGAACCCGCGCCCTCGGCGCTCCACACAGAGACCACGCCGCCGTGATTGGTCGCGATGTGCTTGACGATGGCGAGCCCCAGGCCGGTCCCACCGGTCGCGCGGGATCGCGCCGGATCCGCCCGATAGAAGCGTTCGAAGACCCGTTCCAGGTCCTTCTCCGCGATCCCGATGCCCTCGTCGGCGACGGAGATCTCCACGGTCTCACCGCTGCGCCGAACCCCGAGCACAACCCGGGTGCCACGCGGCGAGTAGCTGATCGCATTGTCGAGCAGGTTCGCGACGGCGGTCACGAGCTGGCCCTCATCCCCACACACCGGCAGGTCACCGTCGCCGATCACCGCAACCGAGATCGCCTGGGCCTGCGCTGCCAGCCGGGTGCGGTCGACCGCCTCGGTGAGCACCGCGGACGCCCGCATCGGCCGCAGGTTGGGCAGCGGATCGGCGCCCTGCAGCCGGGAGAGATCGATGATCTCCTGAACAAGACGGGCGAGCCGGGTCGATTCGTGGGTCATCCGGGAGGCGAACCGGCGGACTGCCACCGGGTCCTCGCAGRCCGCGGCGACCGCTTCGGCGAGGACGTGCAACGCACCGACCGGCGTCTTGAGCTCGTGGCTGATGTTCGCCACGAAGTCCCGACGGACGGCCTCGACCCGACGCGACTCGGTAATGTCATCCACGATGACGGCGACATGACCGGACGAGTCCAGCAGCC
Organism: Frankia sp. KB5; assembly: GCF_002099325.1. Taxonomy (NCBI): domain Bacteria; kingdom Bacillati; phylum Actinomycetota; class Actinomycetes; order Frankiales; family Frankiaceae; genus Frankia; species Frankia sp. KB5. The sequence continues at coordinate 4,810 of NZ_MRUJ01000067.1, forward strand.
GGGCCCGGGCACGCACCGCCAGCCCCTCCTGGTCCGGTCGGGGACGGGTGAGGGGGGGCTCGGGGACGGGCGGCAGCTCAAGCTGCCGCTCCTGGTCACTGCCCGCGAGCCGGGTGGCCCGGACGAGATCGGCCAGCTCCGCCACCGCGATCTCGTCGGCGGCGACCACACCCATACGTCGCGCGACCATGTTCACCAGGACCACCCGGTCCGCGGCGTCGAGGACGAGCAGACCGGTCGGCAGGCCGGCGATCACCCGACGCACGAGCCTTGCCGGCAAGGTCATGCCGCCGGTGTCCCCGCCGGACGCCGAACCAGTAGTCAGGTCAGTCGTCGAACCGGCTGTTCCAGGCACCGCTGTCATCGTCCACCATCGTCCGCTCACCCTGTACGGCCTGCCGACCTGCACGAGCCGCGGATGCGGTGTGTACCGGTTGTCATGGCATCCGCCGACCTGTCACCCACTCGCCGCATGCTAGGTGTCCGCATGCCACCTAGGTATTGCTCTRCAAGCCTCCACCGCCGATCGTCGCTAGCTGTTCATCAGACCCATCGTCAATGTTCACCAGAGAGCGAGAGGTCCGCATCATCGTCAGAACCGGAGCGACGCAAGTACCCAGAAGCACCATGATCGAATCAATCCCTCAGGATCTCTGACCCYTCGATCCCCCACCGAATGAGAAGGAGCCGTCCGTGCGGGACGCCTTCACCGACGAACTCGACAGCATCAACCGGTCCCTGATCGAGATGACCAACCTGGTCGCCTCGGCCATGGCCCGGGCCACCACCGCTCTCCTCGACGCCGATCTCCAACTCGCCGAGAACGTCATCAGCGGAGACGAGACGGTCGACCTGCTGCGCAACGAGATCGAGGAGCGGGCCTTCGACGTGATGGCCCGCCAGGCCCCGGTCGCCACCGATCTGAGGATGATGGTGGCCACGCTGCGGATCGTCGCCGACCTGGAGCGGATGGGCGACCTCGCCCTGCACGTGGCGAAGGTCGCCCGCCGGCGCTACCCGGGCCGGGCGGTCCCGCCGGAGCTCCGGGCGACCCTGCTGGAGATGGGGCAGGTCGCGCAGCGCATCGTCGCGAAGGCCGGATCGGTGATCGCCAGCCGGGACACCGACCTCGCCAAGCAGCTGGAGGCCGACGACGACGCGATGGACGGGCTGCACCGCGCCCTGTTCCACATACTGATCGAGAAGCCCTGGCCGCACGGGATGGAGGCGGCGATCGACATCACTCTCTGCGGCCGCTACTACGAGCGGTACGCCGACCATGCGGTCTCGGTCGCCCGCCGGGTGCTCTACCTGGTCACCGGGGATTCCAGCGGCGCGTGAGGGCACCCGGGGAGATCCGCCCCCGGTCTCGCGCGGGCGTGGCCCCCACGCACGGCCCGACGGTTCCCCGCGTGCATCCCGCCGGCGCTACGGCGGCTGCCCGTGATGGCCCGCGATGATGGCACGGGCCGGTCGGGACTATATGACTCAGTCGGGACTATATGATTATAGTCCCGACTATTTTTAGCCTCGACTATCTTCTTGATTGCTTTTCTGACTACTTCTTGGTGCCCTGCGCGGCGACGGCGGCCGCGGCGAGCGCCGCGGCGTCGGGGTCGAGGTACCCCGAGCTCACCACACCCAGCTGGTCGTCCAGCTCGTAGCGCAGCGGGATGCCGGTGGGGATGTTGAGCCCGGCGATGTCGGTGTCGCTGATGTGATCGAGATGCTTCACCAGGGCGCGCAGCGAGTTGCCATGCGCCGCCACCAGGACGGTACGGCCGGTCCGCAGGTCCGGCACGATCGCGTCGTACCAGTAGGGCAGCATCCGGGCAACGACGTCGGCGAGGCACTCGGTCCGCGGGATGACGTCGGGGGCARGGTCGTCATAGCGCTCGTCCACCCCGCTGACCTGCTCCGGACCGATCTCCGGCGGCGGCGTGTCATAGGAGCGACGCCAGAGCTGGAACTGCTCCGCGCCGAACTTCTCCAGCGTCTCCGCCTTGTTCAGGCCCTGCAGGCCGCCGTAGTGCCGCTCGTTGAGCCGCCAGGTGCGGCGAACCGGAACCCAGGTGCGCCCGGCGGCATCCAGCGCCAGCCAGGCGGTGCGGATCGCCCTGGTCAGCAGGGACGTGTGCACCACGTCCGGCAGGACGCCGGACTCCCGCAGCAGCTCACCCCCGCGAGTGGCCTCCTTGGCACCCTTCTCGGAAAGATCAACGTCCACCCAGYCGGTGAACAGGTTTTCGCGGTTCCAAATGCTCTCACCGTGGCGGAGCAGGACGAGCGTCGGCATACCCGAGATCCTGCCCGCTCGGCGGCCCGCTCGGCCAGCATTGCCGGTTGTTGCCTGTGACTCCCCGGCTCGGGGCCGGTCGTGCCGGCGACCGGTTGTCACCCGGCGGCAGGACAGGAATCCGGCGGCACGACAGGAATTCATCCGGAACTGAACGACCCCCGGGCGCTCCGCCGCCGCGCGAAGCGGAGGCGGGCCGTCGGGACTTGCGACGGCGCCCGGGGGTCGGGTGTCTGCCTGGTTCTCGCCGGTGCCGGTGCCCATGGGCCACCCGGCTAGAGGTGAGGACCACGAGACCGGCTAGCGGACAGCCACCTCACGAGTCCTATGAGCATACAAAGCCTGGACCACCTCCCTTCTCGTGTACCCGTGACGCTACGCGGACCCAGGGGCGCATCGCAACGGCTTTTCCGCGCGCGTTGATGGGACGCTCCTGACACCGGCCGGTCGGAACAGCCAGGCCACCCGCGCGGGCCCGGGGCCACAGCCGAACCGTGCGCGGACCCGGCCGAGGCACGCCACGGGGACCTAGACTGAGTCCCATGACCGCAGGGTCCCTCACGACGCCCGCCTCGCTCTCCCCGTTGCTCGGTCTGCCGGGTGCGGTGGCCGGCACTGCCGAAGACGACGCGGTCGCCGCCCACTACGGCGATCCGCTACGGGAACAGCGCGCGGTGCGCGGCGGTGCCGCCGTCGTCGACAGATCACATCGGGACGTGCTGCGCGTCTCCGGCCCCGACCGGCTCTCCTGGCTGCACAGCGTCACCTCTCAGCATCTGTCCGCGCTGGGCGCGCTGCGGGGCACCGAGGCGCTGGTGCTCTCCCCGCACGGCCACGTCGAACACCATCTCGTCCTCGCCGACGACGGCACGTCCACCTGGGTGGACGTCGAGCCCGGCACCGGCGGCATCCTGCTGCGCTACCTGGAGTCGATGCGCTTCATGCTCCGAGTGGAGCCGGCGGACCTCGGCGCGGTGACGGCGGTGCTCAGCGTGCTCGGGCCAAGGGCCGCGCAGGTCGCGGCCGCGGCACTGGGCGGGCCGGGTGACGGCGCGCCCGGCCCGGGCCTGCCCGAACCACAGGCACCCGGCCCGGTCGGGGCGCCGATCACCGGTCCCTACCCGGTCGGCCGTACCGGGACGGGCACGCTGGTCCGGCGGATGCCCCACGGCGTCGACCTCCTCGTCGGCCGGGCCGACCTGACCGGCACCGTCGAGCGGCTGYGCGCCGCCGGGGCGGGTCTGGCCGGGCTGTCCGCCTTCGACGCCATGCGCATCGCCTCCCGACGGCCCCGGCTCGGCCGGGAGACCGACCATCGCACCATTCCGCACGAGGTGGGGTGGCTGGCGAGCGCCGTGCACCTGGACAAGGGCTGCTACCGCGGGCAGGAAACCGTCGCCCGGGTGCACAACCTCGGTCGCCCGCCGCGGCGGCTGGTGCTGCTGCATCTCGACGGCACGGTGGCGGCGCCCCGTTCCACCGTCACGGTCGGCGGGCGCGAGGTCGGGTTTGTCGGCAGCTCCGAGGTCCACGAGGAACTCGGCCCCATCGCCCTGGCGGTGATCAAGCGGTCCGTGCCGACGGATGCCTCCCTCGTCGTCGCCGATCCCGACGGCGCGCCGCTGGCCGCCGCGATCGATCCGGACGACGAGCCAGCCACGACGGCGCCGAAGCGTCCCGCCGGGCGGCTGCGTTCCTGATTCCCGGCCGGCTCGGGTTCCGGCCGGCTCAGACAGTCCGGGCGAGGATCTGATCGAGTTCCCGCACCGCCGGGTCGGTGCCGTGCCGCCGCAGCCGGCGGCGCAGCTCGTCGGCCCGGCGGGCGTTGCGCTTGGATCGCGTCGCCGCCAGCATCGGCAGGGCCTGGCGGGTCAGCTCGCACCCGTGATCGACGTTACCGAGATCCATCTGGACCGCGGCCCACCGAAGCAGGTAGGTGGCCCGGTCCCGGGCCCGGGAGTCTGGCTGGATCGCCAGGGAGCGTTCCAGCCACCGGTCCGCCTGCGCGAGGTGACCGAGATCGATGTAGCAGCTGCCGATCTGCGCCTGGTACTCGGCCTCGTCGAAGTAGGACGACCAGGCGGGCTCCTCAGGCCGCGCGGTGACCATCGCTTCCTCCGAGCAGGCCAGCGCCTGCGCGCAGGCGCTGGCCTCCCCGAGCGCGGCATGGGCACGGGCCCGCCGCATGTGCAGCATGGCGCCGACGCGACCGGACGCCCCCCCGGCGCTGGCCACGGCGGCCTCGGCCAGATCCACCGCCTCCCGCGGGCGGGCGAAGTCCACGCATTGCAGGGACATGTTCTTCAGCACGTTCGCACCGAGCATGCGGTCCCCGCCGGCGTGCGCGGCATGCAGCGCGGTGATCCAGTACCGCTGGGCGGCTGTCTGGAAGCCGGCGTCGAACGAGACCCATCCCGCGAACCGGGCGAGCTCCGCGGCCACCAGATGCAGGTGACGGCCCACGTGCTCGGTATAGGATCCGCGCGCCAGCAGGTCCGCCACCACGCCGAGCTCGGCGTCGACCAGCCGGCGCACGCTCTCCCCACCGAGCCGCTCATCCATGACCCGTAGCCCGGGGATGTTGTGCTCGATCCGGTTCACGATCTGGTCGTCGACCCGTCCCCCGTTCAGGGCCGCCGCCAGCCGGGCCGGTTCCATGCCGAGCCACTGCGTCGCGAGTTCCGCCACCCCGGTCCCAGTGATCGTCAGGAAGCCGCGGCGGTCGGAGAGCGCGTCCTCGACGACGTCCATGATCGAGGTTATGCTGCCACCCGGCGTCCACGGGTACTCGGTGCGCACCGCGTCGCCGGTCGGTAGCCACGCGGGCCAGGGGTGCGACTCCAGGCGATCGTTGGGCACGCCGAGCTCCGCGGCGAGCGCGAGCTGGGACACCCGGTCGGGCACGACCCCACGGTGCTCCCAGCGCCAGACCTTCTGCCGCTCGGCGGCCATGTTCGCCACCCCGAGGTCACGTGCGCGGCGGGCCACGACCCGCGCCAGACGCTGGTAGGACCACCCGCGCTGGGCTCGGATGAACGCAAGCGGATGAGTGCAGGCATGAGCGTTATCCGTCAGCATCGACGATCTCCTCGCAGTCGCATCTCCAGGGGCACTTCCGTGAGTACCTACTAACGCTATGTCGCGACATCTTGGTGCTCCAAGAGACGACTCCGGTGCGATGCGTGCACAGAGGTCACTCCCGGACCACTGGCGGGCCCTGATTGCACGCATGTCCGCCGAGCGTCCGAAAAAAGCGTGTTATATTTTTTTGACCGAATGCGACCACGTCGACCGGTCAGAAATTCTCCCGAGTCGGGCAGCCGGGGACAGGCCCACGGGGAGGGCCCCTCCGCGATTCACGCGGCGCCGATCCGACTGGACGCGCGGGGTGGGAGGGGGGACGGCTGCGGCGGATCGAGGCCGCGCCGCGTCAGATCCGGGCGCCGGCGGCGTCGAAGAAGGTCAGGGTGGACAGCGGTGCGCGCAGGGTGACCCGCATGCCCACGCCGGGCACCTCAGCGGCGTCGACCCTGACGGCGAGCACCCCGGCGGAGGTCCGGACGTACACCGTCCGCTCCGCCCCGAGCCGCTCGCTCACCACGACCTCACCGGTTACCCGCAGCGCGTCCGACGCCAGCGCCACCGGCGCCACCACGGCGTCCGCCGGTACCGATCCCGATCCAGTGGAAGCCGCCGCCACCAGGACCAGGTGCTCGGGCCGGACTCCGAATGCCGTCGCGCCGGCGGGGGCGGGCAGGGCGAATCCGTCCCCGTGCAGTTGGCCGTCATGCCAGCGTCCCTCCCGGACGTTCATCGGCGGGCTGCCGATGAACGCCGCGACGAAGCGCGTGGCGGGCCGGTCGTAGATCTCGTCGGGCGTCCCGATCTGCTGCAGCCGGCCGCCGCTGAGCACCGCGACCCGGTCACCGACCGCCATCGCCTCGGCCTGGTCGTGCGTGACGAACAGGGCGGTGGTGCCGAGCCGGCGCAGCAGGCCCACGATCTCGACCCGCAGATCGACCCGGAGCTGGGCGTCGAGCCCCGACATCGGCTCGTCCAACAGGATCACCCGGGCCCGGGTCGCGAGTGCCCGGCCGATCGCGACCCGCTGGCGCTGGCCCCCGGACATCTTCGCGGGCCGGCGAGCTGCCAGCTCACCGATGCCGAGCATGTCCAGCGTCTCACGGGCCCGGGCCACCGCCGCGGCCTTCGGCAGGCCGCGGCCGTGACGCAACGCCAGAGTGAGGTTCTCCAGCGCCGTCAGATGCGGGTAGAGCGCGAAATGCTGGAAGACCATGGACACGTCCCGGCGGTGGGGTGCGACGCCAAGCTGGCTGACCGCGCCGAAACGCAGATCACCCGACGTCGGCTCCTCGAGCCCGGCGCAGATCCGCAGCAGCGTCGACTTGCCCGAGCCGGACGGTCCGAGCAGCGCGACGATCTCCCCCGGCGCAACCGTCAGCGTGACGTCGCGCAGCGCATGGACCGGGCCGAACGACCGGCCCAGCCCGTCGATCTCGATCGGCACCCCCGCGGTGGCGGCCGTCACCACGGCGGGTCCGTCGGCCGGTTCCGTGATCCGGGTCATCGGTCTCTCCCGCGGCGTCCGCCGGTCAACGGGTGAGTTCCACAGCCTGGCTCTGGGCCGCGGCGAGGGCCCTGACCGGGTCCTCGCCCTTAAGGATGCGCTGCACCTGGTCCGAGATCGCGCTCGGGACCTCCCCGCCGCGGGCCCCGCTCCAAGCCGGCGCCTTCACCAGCGAGGGGATGAGCGCGTTGAACGGCTTGAGCTGCGGATAGGTCTCGTAGAACGACCCGAGCTGGCTGACGGCCTGAGTATCCACCGGGATGTAGCTCAACGCCTCCGTGCTCGCGGCCACGACGTCCGGCGAAAGCAGCGACACGACCAGTTCGGTCGCCATCTCCCGCTGGYAGCGGTCGGTGGACAGGACCGTCAGCGCGTTGCCGCCCGCGACCGGGTGCTGGGTCCCGCCGGGCAGAGTCGGGAACGGGACCGCGCCGGCCCGGAAACCCTTCGTCCCCTGCCCCGCGATGAACTTCAGCCCGCCGGCCACGGAGGCCACCGTCACGGCGGTCATCGCCGTCTGCCGGCGGATGCCGAACCGCAGCAGGCCCTGCTGGGTCGGATCGGCGGAGTGCGTGCCGTAGCTCGCGGCCTTCGCGAGGAACGCGGCGGCCTCGCGGGCCGCCGGGGTGTTCAGGGCGGGCCGACCGTTCGCGTCCTGGATCGGCGTCCCCTTGGAGCTGGCCAGGGTGTTGAGGATCCACTGCCCGAACTGCTGGCCGGTCGGCAGGTCGAGGGGCTGGATATTCTGACCCGAAGCCTTGATCTTGTCAGCGGCGGCGATCACCCCGTCGGTCGTGCCCAGCGTCGCCGGATCGACGCCGGCCTTCTGCAGCACGTCGAGGTTGTAGACCAGGGCCAGAGACGACACCTGCTGGGGAATGCCGATCTGCTTCCCGGCGACCTGCCCGAGGCCGACCAGCCGTTGGTCGTAGGACGCGCGCAGCAGGCGCGGGGAGAGCTCCTGGGCGCCGAGGTCCCGGGCGAAGGTCGGGAGCAGGTCGAAGCCGGCGACCGCCACGTCGACGGAACGGCCGGCCGAGCGGTCGGCGCTGATCTGCTGGACGAGGGAGGTGTAGTCCGGCGCACTCGTGTTGAGGTCCACGGTGAGGCCGGGATGCGCCTTCTCCAGATAGGCCTTGCCGGATTTCGCGACGTCGTTGAGCGTGCCGACGGCGGACATCCGCAGCGTCTTGACCTGGGCCACGCAGGCGGGCGACGCCTTGGCGCCCGCCACGTTGTCGACGCCGGCGTCGGCTGGACGGGCCGTGGGGCGCAGGCTCTCCGCGGGGTCTGCCGGGCTCGCGTCACCACCGCCGCCGCACGCGGTCAGGATGATCATCGCGGCGGCGACGGGCAGCGGCAGCATTCGGCGAATACGGATCACACGTTCTTCCTCTCAGGCACCGGCACCCGTACCGGTAATTCCGGCGGCGAGACGGCGTTGGGCGGCGACGAAGACGACGAGCGACGGCAGGCTGATGATCAGCGCGGCCGCGGCGAGCTCGGTGAAGTCCGGAATGACGGAGGAGGAGTCGGTCATCAGGCGCGCGAGCGCCAGCGGCGGGGTGGCGATGTCCGGCGACCGCGCGACCAGCAGCGGCCACAGGTACTCGTTGTACGACAACAGGAAGCTGAACACCGATACGGAGGCGATCGCGGGCGCGGCGAGCGGCACGATGATCGTCCACAGCGTCCGCCAGGTACCGAGCCCGTCCATCCGCGCGGCTTCCAGGACCGACCCCGGGATGGTGCTCATGTACTGCCGGAGCATGAAGATCATCGCCGCGTGTGTCATGAACGGCAGGACCAGGCCGACCCGGGTGTCAGCGAGTCCGAGCGCGGAAATGGTGACGTAGTTCGGCACGGCGGTGATCTGGGTCGGCACCAGCAGGGTGGCGAGCACCACCGCGAAGGCTGYCGTACGCCCGCGAAAGCGCAGACAGGCGAAGGCGTAGGCGRCCGGGATCGCCGTCACGAGCTGCAACGCGAGGATCGCCAGGCTCACCGCCACCCCCGTGAGCAGGGCAGGTCCGAGATCACCGGCGTACCAGGCGCGGTCGAACGAGCTCAGGTCGATGCTGGACGGGATCGGGTTCGACGTCAGCGCCAGCGCGGTCTGCCGCGGCCCAACGGCGGTCCGCACCATCCAGACGAAGGGCAGGACGGCCGCGACGATGCCGATCGTGAGCAGGACGAGACGCCCGATCGTCGGTCCGGTCGGTGACCGGCGGCGACCGCGCCGCGATGCCGGGATCGGCGCCGGCGCCGATCCCGGTTGCGGAGCCCRCCGACGCGAGGCTCGCCGCACGGCGTGGCCACGGGGCGTCGGCCCGGACGCCGGACTGGAGGTGTCGACGCTCACGCGGCGGCCTCCCGGGTGCGTCGGATGCGGCGCCCGAGCAGCCCACCAGCAGCACCCAGTGYCACGATCACGACAAACAGCATCAGGGCGATCATCGAGGCATATCCGATGCGGAACGATCCAGTGAATCCGACCTCGTAAATGTAGTAAATGATCGTCGTGCTGGAGTCCAGGGGGCCACCTTTCGTGAGCACCGCGACCGTTTCGAAGGTCTGCAGGGTCAGAATGGTGAYGAACATCCCCAGGAAGATCGTCGTCGGGGCGAGCAGCGGCAGGGTGATGTGACGCAGCCGGGCGAATCCGTGGATGCCGTCCACGTCCGCCGCCTCGTACACCGATCTCGGGATCGCCGTCAGCCCGGCGAGATAGACGACGAAGACGAAGCTCGTCAGCCGCCAACCACCGACGAGGGCCACCACCGGCAACGCGGTCGAGGTGTCGCCGAGCCAGTCGACCGGAGCCACCCCGAACAGCCCGACGACGGTGTTCGCGAGACCGTCGGGGCTGCTGTCGAACATGTAGGCAAACACGACCGCCATGGCCACAATATTCGCACTGACCGGAAGAAACAGCGCACATCGCACCAGCGCCCGGCCATGGGTCACCCGTTCGGCGGCCAGCGCGAGCGCCAGCCCGATCGCGATCGCGGGTACCACCGTGAGGGCGCAGTACAGCAGCGTGTTGCGCACGGCGCCGGCCAGGTCCGCGTCGGAGAGAGCGGTACGCAGGTTCGCCGTGCCGACCCAGTCGAAACGCGGTCCCGTCAGGGTCTTGTCCGTGCCCGCGATGAACGCCGACACCAATGCGGGCCCGATGACGAAAACACCGAGTCCCACGAACGCCGGYAGCAACAACACCCCGGCTCGCCAGCCCGCCCGGCTATCACCCGCCTCACGCGTCACAGWTATGCATCCTGGCCCCACCTGTGCCGGGATGCCGGTACGGGGGTGGCTCCCGCGGAGGAGCAGCCGGTGCCTGCACGTGCCGTCCGGTCCGTCCACATCCCCCGCGCCACCGCCAACGGCCCAGGCGGCACCGCCAACGACTCGGATCGACCCCCACGGCCCACGCGCCGCACCCGGTCGACGGCGAATCGTGGTGACCGATCCGTGGCGGCTGTCCCCTCAACGGCCAACGCCTGCAAGAATGACAGGAAACGTCAGTCGATCTTCGGGAACACCATGAGCGACCGCAGCGAGCCCGACCACGCCTCCGCCTGGGGGCGTGTCGCCGATGACGGCACGGTCTTCGTTCGCACGGCCAGCGGCGAACGTGCCGTCGGATCATGGCGGGCCGGCAGTCTCCGTGAGGGTCTGGCCCACTTCGAGCGCCGCTTCGACGATCTGTCCGCCGAGGTCGAGCTGCTCGAGCGGCGGCTGACGGTCAGCGGGGTCGATCCGGCCGGGATCGTCGGCAGCGCACGGCGGCTGCTCGATTCCCTCGACGAGGCCGCGGTCGTCGGTGATCTGGATGCGCTGCGCACGCGGCTGGAGGCCGTGGTCGCCGCCACTGAGGAACATCGCTCCGCGCTCGCTGCCGAGCGGGCCGAGCGGGCCGGCCGGATCGCCGCGGCCAAGGAGCAGCTGGTCGCCGAGGCCGAACGGCTCGGCCGCAGCTCGGAGTGGAAGACCGCCGGGGAGCGGTTCCGCGCGCTCGCCGAGGAGTTCCGCGCCGCCGGCTCGTTGGACAAGCGCACCGACTCGGCGCTGTGGCGGCGCATCGCCACGGCCCGGGACGAGTTCACCCGCCGCCGGACCGCGCACTTCGCCGCCCTCGACACGCAGCGGGCCCGTTCGAGGGAACGGAAGGAGGCGATCATCGCCGAGGCGGAGGCGCTGTCCGACTCCACCGACTGGGCCGGCACGGCCGCCCGCTACCGGGCGTTGCTCGCCGACTGGAAGGCCGCCGGTCGCGCGGCAAAGGATATCGACGACGCGTTGTGGAACCGCTTCCGTGCGGCGCAGGACGCCTTCTTCACCCGCCGCAACGAGGCCAATGCCGAGCGCGACGCCGAGTTGCGCGAAAACCAGGTCAAGAAGGAGAAACTGCTGGCCGAGGCGACGGCGTTGGATCCGGCCGATACCGACCGCTCGCTGCGTCGTCTCCGGGAGATCCAGGACCGCTGGGACGAGATCGGACGGGTCCCCCGGGAGGTCGCGGGCTCCCTGGAGCGGCAGATGGCGGCCATCGGCGACAAGCTGCGCGAGGCCTCCGACGCCCGCTGGGCCCAGCGCTCCCTCGCTTCCTCACCATTCGTGACGAAGCTGCGGGAATCCGTCGCGAAATTGGAGGCGAAGCTGGCCCGGGCCCAGGCCGCCGGACGCACCAAGGAGATCGCCGACACCGAGTCCGCCCTCGCCGCCCAGYGGGCCTGGCTGGCCCAAGCCGAGGGACAGTCCCACAACGACTGAGCCGCGCCGGCAGGCGCGGGCGCTTCGTATGGACCCGAAAACGGGGAACTGCGGCATCCGCCGTGGTCGAAGGGGCGAAGGTCCGCGGAGTACCAGGTGGTGCACCTCGGGGCGGACACGTCCAAAGAGCGCTAACTGACCGCTTGCCAGAGTTAGCAACCCGACGTATCGTCGACTGCGTTGGTGATGTGTTGTGGCGGCGCACTCGTTTCCGTGCCGACCGGAGCTTGCCGAGGCAGCATGGCCTCCCCTGAATCGCAGCGTCCACGGACGGCGGGCTCTCGGCGGACGGTCGTCCGCGGAGTCCGAGGAGTCCGCGGAGTCCTCGGCCGCGGGGTCCAGCCGTATGCCGAGGTTCACGGATGGCGGGGCGCCCGCCATGGGCGCGGCAACCCGCCTCGCCCTCCGGCGAAGGAGGCGTTCGACCCGGTGGCGGCCCTGAATGTGCGCGATCTCGGCGATTTCATCCGCGATCAGCGGCACAGCGCACAGATCTCCCTTCGTCAACTCGCCAAGCAGGCCGGGGTGAGCAACCCTTACCTCAGTCAGATCGAGCGAGGCCTCCGGCGGCCGTCCGCGGAGATTCTTCAGCAGATCGCGAAGGCGCTCCGCATCTCCGCCGAAGTGCTCTACGTGCAGGCCGGAATTCTGGAGGAACGGCAGGGCGAAGAGAACGTCATGGCTGCCGTGCTGGCGGACGAATCCCTGTCCGAACGACAGAAGCAGGTCGTGCTCGACATCTACGAGGCGTTCTGCCGGGAGAACGCCATCGCGGCGCGGGCCGGCCGCGGCCACCCGGACAGCGACGCCGAGGCCGGGCCGCGCGGGTTCGTCCCCGGCGAGCCCGCCGCCCCGACCGCGGGTCCGGCCGCCATCGGTGATTCGGCATCCGCACGGGGTCCGGCCGCCACCGCGGGAGCGACCTTCGCGGAGCCGACGACGAAACGGAGATCCGCCCGACAGGCGTCGGCGACATCCCGGGGCGGCACCACCACCGCGGCGCGGTCGGCCTCGTCGGACGGTACGGGTAAGCCGTCCCCGGGGACCGCCCCGGGCCGCACCAGGCGATCGAAGGCCACGGGAGGCGAACCGGCGGCGGCGACGAGGACCGAGAGCGGTCCGATCACCGGCRCTCCCCCCGCGTCCCTACCCACACCGRCARCACCGGCAGCACCGGCTCCGCAGCCGACCACCGACAACCCGGTCGATCAGACCTAGATCGACCGGCGGAGACCGCGACGAAAAGGAAAGCGGTACTCCGTTCCTGTACGGCCTATCACCATCCTGACCCTCACATCATTTACCCGACCTTTCACCCGTCGGCGACGAGGCGCTAACAGGAAATCTCTACACGAAATCAACGAATCTTCGAACCGAGGGAGACATCATGGCCACCACGCGCACGACGAACCGCCCCGCCAGCCGTCCCACCGCCCGCGTCAGCGCGCAGGCCCAGGAGGACACGGCCGAGGCGAGGGCCGAAGTCAGGGTTCCGCTGGCGGAGGTGCGCAAGCCGCTCTACGCGTCGGTGGGAGCGGCGGATCTCGCTGTGGCGAAGCTGCTCGCCCTGCCGACGACCACAAGCACCGAGGTTCGGAAGATCTCCGACCGGGTCGGCGCGCTGCCTACCCAGGCGGCGCGGGTTCCGACCCAGGTCGGGACGGCCGTGCGTGCGCTGCCGGCCACCGTCACCTCCCAGATCTCCGACCTGCAGGGACGCGCCACCTACCTCTACAACAGCTTCGCCACCCGGGGCGAGAAGCGGGTGGCGAGCATCCGGCGCAGCCCGGCCACGGAGGAGGCGGTGCAGCGCACCCGGACGGCAGTGAGCCAGACCCGCGCCGCGCGCACCTCGAGTCGCAAGGCGGCCGAGGCGGTCGGCCGGGCCGTGACCGAGGCCGCCCCCGAGAAGTAACGGCCCGCGAACATCGACACACCGGATCACCAACGGACGGTCATTGACCTGTTCCGGTCGACCACGGGTCCGGGGCCTGCTGTCCGGGGCCCGTGGTCCGATGTGTTGTATTAACTTATGCGCTATCGCCCGCTGGGATCCTCCGGACTACTGGTGTCTGTCGTCGGCCTCGGCTGCAACAATTTCGGCTCGCGCGTCGACCTCACCGGCACCCGTGCGGTCGTCGACGCGGCGCTCGACGCCGGGATCACGTTCTTCGACACCGCCGACACCTACGGGAACAAGGGCGGCTCGGAGACGCTTCTCGGGCACGTGCTGCGAGGCCGCCGCGACGATGTCGTCCTCGCCACAAAATTCGGCAACGACATGGGCGGCATGTACGGCCAGGACTTCAGCGCGCGGGCGTCCCGGCGGTACATCCGCAAGGCGGTCGAGGGTTCGCTGAGCCGGCTGCAGACCGACTACATCGACCTCTACCAGCTGCACACCCTGGACGCCTTCACGCCGATCGAGGAGACGCTCGAGGCCCTCGATGAGATCGTCAAGGAGGGCAAGGTCCGTTACATCGGTGCCTGCAACCTCGATGCCTGRCAGGTCGCCGACGCGGAGTGGACCGCCCGGGCATCCGGGACGACCCGCTTCATCTCCGCGCAGAACCACTACAACCTGCTGGAACGGGGCGTGGAGGCAGAGCTCGTGCCGGCCGCCCAGAAGTACGGCATCGGCGTCATCCCGTACTACCCGCTGGCGAACGGCCTGCTCACCGGCAAGTACCAGCGCGACGAGGTGCCGGCACCCGGCACCCGGCTGGCCGGCCGGCAGGACGAGCTGACCGACGAGGTCTTCGACCGGCTGGACGCCCTGGAAACCTTTGCGCGGGAGCGGGACCGGTCACTGCTGGACGTCACGATCGGCGGGCTGGCCGCCCAGCCCGGGGTCGCCTCGGTCATCGCCGGCGCGACCAGCCCGGTCCAGGTGCGCGCCAATGCCGTGGCCGGTCAGTGGCAGCCCCGCGCGGACGACCTCGCGGTGCTCGACAAGATCGCCGTGACCCGCCGTCCCGCCGACTGAACGCGGGACCGACGGATCCACGATCCGGGACGTCCCGTCAGATCTCCGCTGGGGCGTCCCGCACCGCACCGGCAGAACGCCCGAACCGCCCGCCGGGGGCCAGTCGATGGTCAGCTCGCCCAGCCGCCAGCGCCGCCGGTCGCCGCGGACCGGCCAGCCCTGGGCCCGCAGATCCGCCACGGCTGCGATCCACCGCTGGCGTGGGGAGAAGACGGCCCGCGGCGCGGCCCGCTCCCAGGCGCGGTCGAAGGCCGTGAACAGCCGGTGGACGTCATGGCCGGGCACGTTGTGCTCGATGAGCGCCTTGGGGAGCCGCTCGGCGAGCTCGGACGGACGGGCGAGGCTCGCCAGATGCGCGGAGAGGGTCAGCGTGGGCCCGGCCGGGCCCCGCGCGCCGGACGGCAGCCAGGCCGGCGCCGCTCCCGGGGCCGGAAGACCGAACCAGCAGGCGCGCCGACCCGTCTCATCGCAGGTTCCCTCGACGAGCATCCCGCCCGGGGCGAGCCGCGCCAGCATCGTCGCCCACGCGCCGGGGACCGCCGCCTCGGGATACTGCCGTAGCACGTTCAGGGCACGCACCAGCACCGGGCGCTCCCCTGGCGGCGGAAGCTCGAACCCGCCGCGGGTGAACCGCAGCCCGGGAGGTCTCGCGGCCGGAGCGGCCCGGGTGACCCGGTCCTGGTCGAGCTCCAGGCCGACGACGCGCACGCCCGGACGCACCGTTCGCAGCCGCTCGTAGAGCTCCACCGTGGTCACCGGAGACGCGCCGAAGCCGAGATCGACGACCAGGGGATCCGCCGCCCCACGCAGCAGCGCGGCGGCCGCGTCGAGCGTCCAGCGATCGATCCGTCGCAACCGGTTCGGCGCGGTGGTACCCCGGGTGGGCATCCCGAGGGCACGCGCCCGTCCGGCCGCGAGCCGCGGCTCCCGACGGGAGGAGTTCGTCACGGATCCACCCTGGCAGACCGGCAGACCAGCAGACCAGCGGACCAGGGACCGGCCGGGAGCCCGAAGGGGGGAGACCAACAGTTGACCCGACAACCGGCCGGGTAGAACGGTTGGAGACGTGTTCGTCCACAGCAGGGTTGGTCGTGTCGGGCAGGCGCCGGTGGCGTGCGGATGCGGAGGTGCTCGATGCGTCTGATCAGAAGTGGCGCCGCCCAGGTCCGCGGTGAGGCCGAACGGCGCGGGCGGCCCAGTCGGGTCGCGATGCTGTCCATGCACACCTCACCAATGGAACAGCCGGGAACGGGCGATGCCGGGGGGCTCAACGTCTACGTCGTCGAGCTGTCTCGGCAGCTCGCGGCGCTGGGGGTGGAGGTCGAGGTGTTCACCCGCGCGGTGAGCAGCAAGCTGCCGACCTCGGCCGAGCTGTTGCCGGGTGTGACGGTCCGCCACGTTGACGCCGGCCCGTTCGAGGAGATCCACCGGGAGGATCTTCCCGCCTGGCTGTGTGCGTTCACCGCGGCTCTGCTGCGCGCCGAGGCCGGGCACGAACCAGGGTGGTTCGATGTGATCCACTCGCACTACTGGCTGTCGGGCCAGGTCGGTCTCGCGGTGGCACAACGATGGGGTATCCCGCTCGTGCACACCTCCCATACGCTGGCGAAGATCAAGAACGGCGCGCTGGCCGTCGGAGACCGCCCGGAGCCGCCTGGCCGGCTATTCGGCGAACAGGAGGTCATCGGGGGGGCCACCCGGCTGCTCGCCTCCACGCCGGACGAGTACCGGCACCTGATCGATCTGTACGACGCGGCGTCGGACCGGGTCGACGTCGTCGCGCCCGGCGTCGACCTTGAGGTCTTCCGGCCAGGTGACATGGCGCAGTCCCGGGCCCGCGTCGGCGTGGATCCCGCCGACGACCTGCTGTTGTTCGTCGGTCGGATCCAACCGCTCAAGGCGCCCGATCTGCTGCTGCGCGCCGCTGCGGAACTGCTGCGGCGCGATCCCGCCCGCCGCTCGCGGCTCACCGTCGCCGTGGTCGGCGGCCCCAGCGGATCCGGTCTGGAACAACCCGACGCCCTGGTCAAGCTCGCGGCGTATCTCGGGATCTCCGATCGCGTCCGCTTCCAACCGCCGGCCCCGCAGCAGGAACTCGTCCACTGGTACCGCGCGGCCACCGCCGTCGTCGTCCCCAGTCACAGCGAGAGCTTCGGCCTCGTCGCGCTCGAGGCCCAGGCCTGCGGCACCCCGGTGGTCGCCGCGGCGGTCGGGGGCCTGCGCACCGCGGTCGCCGACGGTGTCTCCGGGCTGCTCGTCTCCGGTCGGACCCCCGCCGTCTATGCCGACGCGCTGGACCGGCTGCTGCGCCAACCACGATGGCGGGCCCGGCTCTCCGCCGGAGCGGTGGCCTGGGCCGGTGGGTTCGGCTGGTCGGCCACGGCCCATGGCGTGCTGCGCAGCTACCGGCACGCGCTGAGCCCCACCGCCKTCGCCGTCTGAGAGAGGATCTCCGCCGGAACCAGCATCGTCTACCAGCTACCGGGGAGGCCCCAGCCATGACGGCGCCCATCGACGCAGCGGAACGCAACCGGCTCGACGTGGTGATCGATGACACGCTTAAGGATCTCTGTCTCGCCTACGACCATGTCGACACCGGCTCGTTCCTCGTCACGCTGGAGGGCGAACACAAGCTGCGCACGATGACGTGGCTCGTCGTGCAGGACCACACCCTGCTCGTCGAGGCGTTTTTTATGCGCGCCCCGGCGGAGAACGCGGCGGGCACCTACGGATTCCTACTCGGCCGCAACGCGAAGACCTATGGGGTGCACTTCTCCATCGACCGGGTCGGTGACATCTTCCTCACCGGGCAGGTCCCGCTGCTGGCGGTCACCGCGGAGGAGATCGACCGCATCCTTGGCTGCGTCGGCTCCTACGCCGACGAGAACTTCGACCCGGCGATAGCGCTGGGATTCGCCTCCGCCATCGAGCGGGAGAAGGCGTGGCGGGCCAAGCTGGCCGCCGACGCCGGCTCGGCCACGAAGCCGGGATGAGACCCGGTCCCGAGGAGGACGCGGTGCTTCCCGGCGATTCACGCGTCCCCGTTGCACCCAGGCCGTTGCGTTCAGGCTGTTACATCCAGGCCGTTGCGTCCAGGCCGTTGCGTCCAGGCCGTTGCGTCCAGGCCGTTGCGTCCAGGCCGGGCGCTCCTCAGTAGACGAGGGCCTGCACGCCGTCCGCGAGAACCTCGTCGACGAACGCGGCGGCACCGGCGATGCGGACGCCGGGCAGGACGTCGTCCGGGCCGATGGAGCGCCGGGCCGCACACTGGGTGCACAGGGTGACGCGACCCCCGGCGAGGACGGCGGCGAGCAGATCGGGCAACGGCGCCGCCTCCGGCAGGCTGAACTCCTCCGCCCGGCCGGGCAGCGCGAACCAGGCGGACTCCCCGGTAAGCCAGAGCGAGACGTCTGTACCGGCGGCGACGGCGACCGCCGCGACCGTGAACGCCTGGGAACACCGTTCCGGCGCATCCGTCCCGGCGGTGACCTTGACGACGAGCGGGCGGGCCATCGTGCCAGTCTGCCAAATCGCACCCATCCCGTGCGTCCCGCCGAGGAACGAGTCCGACGACCCGTGCTTCCACTTGGCCAGCGCTCCGCCGCTCCCATCCGTCCTGCCTGCCCGCGGCTATGGAATCGTAATGAAATAAAAAATGCATGTTCGGGAGCATCTTGACAGGTAGGCGCATGGGGCCGGCTGGGTAGACGCCGCGTTCATGGTGATCCGTCTCATTTGCGCCGGACATACCCCCCAGCAGGCCGAGCAGTGGGCTGCGGGGCTGGACTGCTGGGCTGGCGGCACCGACGAGGACGGGACCGCCTTCGCCTGCCACGTGGCGGGACTGTGGAGCATGCGAGCGGCRCGGTCGGACAGCCTTGCCGCTCAGAACCGAGYCGCCCTGGCGCGCAGCTATGCCGCGTGGCGCCTGAGGTGACCAGGACCGGTACGGCCACGAGGAGTCCCGTGATCTCGTCGTCTAGGCTACAGACGTGCTGCACTACTTCTTCACCGGGCTTCTGGTGGCGATGTCCGTCCTGATCGCCTGGTTCTCCGGTTACGTGGTCTACAAGCTGTACGAGGGTCAGCGTTGAGCGCCGGGAAGCGGTCCGCGGCCGGATCGGCGCGGTCCGACACGGCGACGAGCACCGTTGATCTGCACGCCAGCCTGCTACCGCTGGCCTTCCTCGTCGGGACCTGGCGGGGCGAGGGGGTCGGCGGCTACGAGGGCCTGGACGGATTCCACTACGGCCAGGAGATCACCTTCGCCGCGGACGGCCGCCCGGCGCTGGGATACGTGTCGCACACCTGGTGGGCGGACGAGCCCCGGGACGGCCGCGAGCCCGGCAGCCCGCTGGCGACCGAGACCGGGTTCTGGCGGGTCCAGCCCGGAGAGGACGGAAAGCCGGTCGTCGAGGTGATGCTGGCCCACCCGTTCGGCATCGCCGAGATCTACGTCGGCACGGTGACCGGCACCCGTATCGATCTCGATCACAACGTCCTGATCCGCACCGCCACCGCCCGTGACGTCACCCGGTCGGTGCGGCTCTACGGCCTGGTCGAGGGCTGCGATCTCGCCTATGCGATCGACATGGAGGCCGAGGGCAAGCCGATGCAGTCACACCTGTCCGCGCGCCTGCACCGCGTGTCCGACTGAGCCGACTCCGCGGAGGCGTCTCCAGCTGCCCGTCTACCAAGAGGTGCCCGTCCACCAAGAGTCACACTTCATTCACGGTATGACGGAGCCTTTGCGGAAGACATCGCACGCGCAACGACAGACCACGAACGGAACACGCGAAAACGTGTTCGGGCCTTCCCGGGATGCGCTTTCATGATCGCATGATGGCAGAGTCCGACGTACTCTTCGCGGTCGTCCTTTTCGCCGCCGCCGGCCAGCGTGCGGTCGACCGGATCATCGCGCCGTTCCCCGATCGGGGCTCCGCAGTGGCGTTTGCCCGCGACAACGGTCTGCACTGTTTCTCGATCGGCCCGATGGCCTTCGCCGTACCGACCACGGTTCCGCCACCGGCGAGCACCGTTTCGGCCGTCGTGTCACCGGCGGGAAACAACCGCGGTGGCCAGGTCCGGGCATGAGCACGGGGGCAACGTGAGCACGGGGGCAACGTGAGCACGGGGGCAACGTGAGCACGGGGACAGCGGAAGAAACCCGCTGTCCCCGTCCGGCGAAGGAACGCGACGTCAGGCCGCGACCTCGACCTGGGTGTCGACCGGCTCACCCTGACGGGCGACGACCTTGCGCTCGCCGGTCGCGCCGGGGACAAGAGCCCGGACGGTCCACTGCCCCGGCCGCGCGAAGAAACGAAACTGACCCGTCGCGGACAACGGAACCTCGGCGGTGAAATCGCCGCCTTCGTCCAGCAGGCGGGCATAACCGGTCGAAACCGGCTCCCCGCCCTGCACCACGACCCCCTGGATCACGGTTTCCTTGGCCACGTCAATTCCCTCCACAGATGGTCCACCGCTGATGGCGCCGCACATGGCTCACGCGCCCTTCTCGATCGGCACGCCGACGAGCGAGCCGTACTCGGTCCACGAACCGTCGTAGTTTTTCACGTTCGGCAGGTCGAGCAACTCGTGCAGCGCGAACCAGGTGTGCGCCGAACGCTCGCCGATACGGCAGTAGGCGATGATGTCCCTGGACAGGTCGACCCCGGCCTCGGTGTAGAGGCCGGTCAGCTCGTCATTGCTCTTGAACGTGCCGTCCTCGTTCGCGGTCTTCGCCCACGGGATGTTCTTCGCCGTGGGGATGTGCCCGGCCCGCTGGGACTGCTCCTGCGGCAGGTGCGCGGGAGCGAGCAGCCTGCCGGAGAACTCGTCGGGCGACCGGACGTCCACCAGGGCCTTCTCACCGATCGCGGAGATGACCTCCTCACGGAAGGCCCGGATGTCGGTGCGCGGCTCCGGGGCGGTGTAGCTGGTGGGCTGGCGCGGGGTGGCCTCGGTGGTCAGCTCACGGCTGTCGAGCTCCCACTTCTTGCGACCACCGTCGAGCAGGCGGACGTCGGCGTGGCCGTAGAGGCTGAAGTACCAGTATGCGTATGCGGCGAACCAGTTGTTGTTCCCGCCGTAGAGCACGACGATGTCGTCGTTCGAGATCCCCTTCTCGGAGAGAAGCTTCTCGAACTGCTCCCTGTTGATGAAGTCACGAATGACCGGGTCCTGAAGCTCGGACTTCCAGTCGAGACGCACCGCCCCCGGGATGTGCCCCTTGTCGTACGCGGAGACGTCCTCGTCGACCTCGACCAGGACGACCTTCGGGTCGTTACGGTTCGCTTCGACCCACGAGGCGTCGACCAGCGCCTTCTCACGACTCATGTGCGTGCTCCTTTCACGGCTATCGAATGGAGAAAAAGATACAGCTGGCACCCGAGACAGAACTCGAACGCCGCATTGAGGAGGGCCGCCACGAAGGCCAGGGCCACCGCGACGTAACCGAGTGCCGGCATCCCCGCGAAGAATCCCACGAGACCCACGACGCCGAAGATCGCGCCGGCCAGCTGGGCGAACCGGGGCGGCGCGGCGTCCTCGGTGGCGGCCGGCGGCCCCAGCCTCGGCCGGATCAGGGAACGGAACACCAGCCCGTAGGGCGCGTGCCGGGCCCCGGCCACCGCCCCCACCCCGAACACCACGGTCTGCGCGAGCAGCAACCAGCGGCTGCCGGCGAGCAGTATCACGGCGAGCATGATCGTGGTGACGGCAGCGGCGAACCGCATCCCACGAGGATCTACCACGAGAGCCTTCTCCTGACTTCCGGCTTGGACTACCCGCTCGGACGTGGCGATGCACCGGGGCCAGCCGATCACGGCTGAGGAACATCAACCCACGATCAGGAAAGACAACACAGACAGCTGTGTACGCGGCACAGATCGACCGCGCGGCGCTTCACAAGCTGTATCTGGGACATGGTTCGTGTCACGGTAGCAGTGAACGTCACGTCTGTGTTAACCCGCCGACGATGAATCCGAAGGATCACCATCTGCCCGATTGATCCCACCGGAAACGATCTCTTCGAGAGTGGCGAACACCGCCGCACGCGTCGGCGGGGCACCGCTCGCGCGCCGCACCTCCCTGCCATGACCGTCAACGATCAGTACCGTCGGAGTCCGCCTGATCCCCAGCCGACGGACGAGGTCGAGATGCGCCTCCGCATCAACCTCGACATGGCGTACCCCGGRCACGACCTCGGCAACCCCTGCCAGCACCCGACGGGTAGACCGGCAGGGGGCGCAGAACGCCGTGGAGAACTGCAGCAGCGTCGCCCGCTCCCCCATCGTCTCGCCCAGCGACGCGAACTCGGCCCGCAGCCCGCCGTCTACCGGCCGGAACCGTCCGTCCCGGGCCCGCATGAGCACCCCCAGTCCGAGAGCAGCCACGGTCGCCACCGACAACACCCACATTCYGGTCACGGCTTCTACAGCATCCGACAGGCCCCGGCTCTTCCCGTCCAGGCCCCGCCGCGGCCCGACGATCGACTCACGCGGGCAGATGCCGGCCGACGAAATACACCAGTGGCGCCGCGGAGGCCAGCGGCAGGATGGCGGTGAGCAGGACGTCCGCGACCAGCGCCGAGGTGGCGACCGGGCCGACCCGCGGCTCGGCGTCGCGGGCCCGCGCCAGCACCAAATCGATGACGGCGGCCACGGCCGCTCCCGCCGCGGCGATCGCGACGGCGGCCCCCACCGCCAGGCGATCGGGGTCGAGGGCACCGAAGCCGGCCCCCAGCGCCGCGCCGACCAGAACGCCGACCGCCCCGGCCGGCACCACCGGAACGCCCGCCCATCCCACCAGCCGGCCCGCCACGACCGTGCCACCCGCGCCGAGAAGGCCGGCGATGACCAGCAGATCGGCCGGATGGTGCGCGCCGGACCCGACACGCAGCGCAAGGTAACCGGCGAAAAGCGCGCAGAAGATGATTCCACTCAGCGCCGCGGCGAGATCCGCACCGACCCGCACGGCAGGACCGGGCGGCGGACTCGAACCGTTGGCAGACACCGGGCTCGAACCATTGGCAGACACCGAGCCTGCCCCGGATACGGGAGCTGACCGGCGTCGGGCGAGCTGGTAGAGGATCATGACCGCCACGGCGATCCCGACGACGCCGGCCAACGATCCGTAGCTGGGCCGGTCCGAGGCCAACAGGACCACGTCACCGAGGACACCCCAGGCCGCCACGAGCAGGGTGGTACCGGTCGACGCCCGGAGTATCCGGACCCAGGCCCAGGCAAACGCGATCTGTTCGACGATGAGGACCGCCGCGAGGGCTCCCGTGCCGAGGGCTGCGGCCGCCATCACCAGGCCGGTAGCCACCAGGGCCGCCAACGGCAAAGCACCCGGCGCCCATCGGGCTGCGGGGATGGACGCAGCCTCGTCCGGGACGAGGACGCCATGGGGCGTGCCGGGATCGCCTGCKCTCACCGGGCCATGCTGTCATGTCCGGCTCGGGCGGCTCACGTCGCGCCGTCCCAGCCGGGCGCGACCCCGGGCCGGGCGGCGAGGACCTCCGCGTCAACGGTCTCCCCAGCGGCGATAGCCTCCGGACCGACGATCTCCGGACCGACGACGAACAGCGTCAYCCCCCGGCGAAGGGTGGGAGGGCCTCGACTACGCAACCGTCACGCAGGATGACCCCCGCCRGATCCCGCCGGCCCACGGGCTGGTCGTCGACGAGGTAGGAGCACCGTCGCAGCAGCGCCGGCAGGGTCCCGCCGTGGCGGGCCGCGACGACATCGAGCAGAGCGGCCAGCGTATCCGCGCCGATCTCCTCCTGGGACACCCCCGCGGCGTCCCTGGCGGCGGCCCAGTAGCGGACGGTCACCCGCGCGATCGACGCGGGCCGGCCCGCCCCTGCGGTCTCGTCCGTCACCGTCCTTCCGGCCCTTCGTCCGTCCTCGCGGCGGCGGYCCTCGCGGTCCTCGCGGTCCTCGCGGCGGCCAACGCGCGCGGATGTCTCAGCGTGAAATACCCGTCACGACAGCCGTGGACGATGAGCGGCGAGGTCGGTGCGACCGAACCAACTATCTTCACCGGAGAAGCGGGAATTGGTACGAACGCGTGGGGGCCGATACGCACCCGTAACAGGCGCCGTGCCACCATCCGGCCGGTGGGCCGCTCGGCCAGCCGATGGATCCGGCGCATCCGAGCGGTGTCCCGCACGAACCACCGGCTGGCCGCGCTCGCATTGGCTACCGCCTCCGGGGGATGCCGACGGCGATGGCTGTGGGCGGGCTCGCCCACCTGGATCAGCACGCCGTGCCGCGGCACGGCGGCACCGTCCACCGACCATCCCATCGACCATCCCGTGAGGCAGACCCGCTGGTAGCCGAGTCGACGGGCCGCGCCGGCAGCCACGCCGACGGCCGCACCGACATCCAGCACCTCGGGGTCACCGAAAGTGCACAGTCTGGTGGATCGGTCGTACGCTTGCAGATCCATGACCTGGACATCGGGATGTGGACGTAATCCGACCATCACTGTTTGCAGCGCCAGGCGTGACGTCGAACAGGAGAAGCCATGGGTGACCACTACAGCCAGATTGCGTGACGCACCGGACACCCGACCGCTCCAGCGATCATGACTCGTGGTCGGGATCTCACCATCCGCCGTAGGTAGTGGCCCGTAGACGGTAGGAGCCGAGTAGGACACTCCGCTATCCTCCCCACATACCGGCCTTCGTTTCATGCCCATGACGGTCGTGAGACGCCCAGCGCCGGGCATCGAGTTACTCACCGGGTCGACGCTGCCCCACCACACACCACCTGGAGGAGTCGTCTTGAGCGTCGTCCTTTTGCTCACCAACGCCCCCGGTCCGTCCGCCGAGTCGTTTCCGTCGCTTGGGCTTCTCACCCACACCGTACGGGTCGCCCCGCTCGAGGCGAGCGCGCTGCTGGACGCCCCGCCGGTGGATGTGATCGTGGTGGATGGCCGCCGGGAGCTTGTGATCGCCCGCGGTCTGTGCCGGCTGCTACGCACCACCGGGCTCACCACGCCGCTGCTGGCGCTGGTGACCGAGGGTGGGCTGGCGGCGGTGTCCGCGGACTGGGGGGTTGACGACGTCGTCCTCGATTCCGCGGGTCCCGCCGAGGTCGAGGCCCGGTTGCGGCTGGCCATCGGTCGGGTCGCCGCCGCCGGCGGCACGGCCGAAGCCGGTGTCATCCGGTCCGGCGACCTGTCGGTCGACGAGACCACCTACTCGGCCAAGTTGCGGGGCCGGCCGCTCGAGCTCACCTTCAAGGAGTTCGAGCTGCTGAAGTACCTCGCGCAACACCCGGGCCGGGTCTTCACCCGCGCCCAGCTGTTGCAGGAGGTCTGGGGTTACGACTACTACGGCGGCACCCGCACGGTGGACGTCCACGTCCGGCGGCTGCGAGCGAAGCTCGGCCCCGAGCACGAAGCGATGATCGGTACTGTTCGGCACGTCGGGTACAAGTTCGTCGCGCCGCCCATCGCACCGCTGCCGGAGAACACCCCCGGGGAGGTCGGCCGGATCGGCCGTGACGAGTCCCGGACCCCCGAGCGGGTCTGACGTCACCGCGGACACCCGTCCGCCGCGTGGCATCCCGGCACCCCGGCACCCCGGGCACCGCCAGTAGGACGGCATCGCCGGCGCGAGGCCGAATCCTGGCTCCAGGAGCCAGGATTCGGCCTCGCGTCCGGAGCCTCCCGACCGGGGCCTCGCTACCGGGCCTCGCGACCGGGGCCTCCCGACCGCACCGTCGAGGGCCGCCCAGCGTCATACGGTCGTCCGGTGACCTCGCTGAGCTGGCAGCAGACCCTGAGCGCCATGGACGTGGACGACATCGTGAGCCTCCTCGCCGCCGCGGAGCGGGCGGACGGCACCGGGCCGGTGTCCGAGGACGTCCGGCTGGCCCTCCGGCCCGGACTGCGGATCGGCGCCGGCCGGCACCTGCTGGCCGTGTCGGCCGCCGCGGACACGAGCGCCCCGAATGTCCCGGACACCCCTGGTGACCAGAACGCCGCGGACACGTCGACCATGCCGGGCCGCGTCCCCGCCGGGCGGATCATCGGCTACGCCCATCTGGGCGGCGTGGACCAGGCACGGCAGGCCGAGGTTGTCGTCCATCCCGACCACCGCGGACGCGGCGTCGGCACGGCCCTGGTTGGCGGACTGACCGAGGCCCTCGCGGCGCCGTCGTCCCGCCTCGACATCTGGGCCCACGGCGACCTGCCGGCCGCCGCGGCACTGGCTACCCGGCTCACGTTCACTCGCACGAGGGTGCTGCTCCAGCTTCGGCGACCGCTGGCGGCCGGGACGCCCCTGCCGGACCCCCGGCTGCCGGCCGGTGTGACGGTCCGCACCTTCGTCCCCGACCAGGACGACCGGGCCTGGCTGGCCGTCAATGCGGCCGCCTTCGCTGATCATCCGGAGCAGGGCCGGTGGACCCTGGACGATCTGGCCCGGCGCCGGGCCGAGCCGTGGTTCGACCCGCGTGGCTTCTTCCTCGCCGAGCACGACGGCGCACTCGTCGGCTTCCACTGGACGAAGGTGCACGAGACCGACCAGACGCCGCCACGGAACGCGCAGCCGGGGCCCATCGGCGAGGTCTACGTGGTGGGCGTGCTCCCGGGCGCGGGCGGCGCGGGACTCGGCCGGGCACTTACCCTGATCGGCCTGCGGCATCTGCAGGCCGAGGGGCTCGACTCGGTCCTGCTGTACGTGGACGAGGACAATGTCCGCGCCGTGCGGATGTACACCGGACTCGGCTTCATCACCTACGTCCGCGACGTCTCCTACCACTGGGAGAGGCCGTCCACGGGTTGATCCGGCCAGGGCCGGAAGGCCCCCGTGGCTCAGGCGCCCTGACGGGTCGCCAGGCCGCGCGCGGGGGCGGAGTCGCCGTGATCGACGTCTATCACGGCACTCAGGTTCGTGACATGCAGCAGGCGGTAGGCGTCCTCGTTGAGGTTACGCAGCACGAGACGGCCACCGGCCGAGCGCTGACGCTGGTGGGCGAACAGGATGACCGCCAACCCCTGCGAGTCGAGGAAGCTCACCTGCTCCAGATCCACGATGATCTCTTTTACTCCGGCGACCCGTGCGTCGAGCAGTGCCTCGCGCAGGGGATCCAGGGACGAATAGTCGATGTCGCCGGCCGGATGCACGACGATGGCATCACGGTCGGTCACCTCAACCCGCACGCTTGGCTCCATGGCTCCGCTTGCGACCGGACGGCGTGAGCGCCACGAGAAGCCGGCCGGGCTGCCTCCCGTGTCGCGCCGCGCCTTTGGGCAAGCGCGACCATGGCCCCGTACCCCGACCGAGGTACTTCCACACGCGRCCGACCTCGCCAGGGGCGACTTCTCATCGCGCGTCCGTCAGCACGCTTGTCCGCGCCCCGCCCGTCGTCATCCGCCCGTCGTCATCCGCCCGTCGTCATCCGCCCGTCGTCATCCGCCCGTCCGTCCCGCATGCTCCCCGCCGCGCGGGATGGGATGACGAGCTGCCCGATGAGAGCGTCTACGCATGGACATCGACCCGCCCCGGACCCCGCCCCGGACCCCGGATGACACTCCCCCGGACGTCATCACCTTCATCGGCCGGATCGACGGCACGGTCATCACCGTGGGAACGCAGCCCAGCGTCCCGCGGAGAACCCCGGTCGTCGTTCTCCGCACCCAGTCGGCCCTGCTCGACGTTCTCTGCGTCGCGCATCTCGTGCCGGACGAGGCGCACCGGCTCGCCGCTCTGTTGTCCAGCGCCGCGCTCTCCAGCGTGGGGCGCTCCGCGTCCCGGCCCTCCGGCGCTGCACCGCCGCCTGCCGACCTCGCCTGCGGGGTCCGCTCGCGGCACATCATCTCCGCTGAGGAAGGATCGAGCGCCGCGGAGCTCCGTCACGCGCTGGCTCTGCTACCGGCGGGGGCACGGCTCGTCGATTTCGTCTCCGACACCGACGTCGCCCTCATCTTCAGCGTCGACGATCCACCCTGGCCGACGATCAATCTGGGCGGGGGGCCGTCCGGGTGACCGAAGGTCCGAGGCCTGACCATGCGCCGCTTTGATCATCGAAAGGACGGCCAGAGCCGTGCGGGCAGCGGGCCGATCCTACAGGCACCCAGCAGGGGCAGACACCCGACAGGCCACGCCGCCGTCCCGGCCAGGTCCGGAATCCCACGAGGAGGAGCACTAGCTTCACCGAGAGTGATTGATCGTACAAGTCTGTTCGCATCCCCGGCCCAGGACAGCCCGACGACGCCGGTAGCGACACCGATGACGCTCGCCCGCGCCGCCACCGGACTGCGCCCAGTAATCAACGCTACCGGCKTCCTGCTCCACGGAGGGCTCGGCCGAGCTCCCCTGTCCGCGGCCGCCCGCGCGGCCCTCGACCTGGCAGCCGGCACGACCGACCTCGAGCTTGACCTCGGGACCGGACGGCGAGGACGACGAGGACGTACCGCCCTGGCCGCGTTGGCAGCCGCGGTGCCCGCGGCGGCGGGCGTGCACATCGTCAACAACAACGCGGCAGGGCTGATCCTCGCGGTGACGGCGCTGGCCGGGCGGCGGGAGATCGTGGTGAGCCGCGGGGAGCTGGTGGAGACGGCGGACGGGTTCCGGCTGCCCGAACTGCTGGTCTGCACCGGGGCTCGACTGCGGGAAGTCGGCACCACCAACCGCACGACGCTCGGGGACTACGCCGACGCGATCGGGCCGGAGACCGGGCTCGTGCTGCACGTGCATCCGTCCAGCTATCGGGTGGTGGGGCTGACTGACACCCCTGCGATCAACGATCTTGCCGCGCTCTGCGCCGATTTCGAGATCCCCCTCGTCGGTGACTGCGGCTCCGGGCTGCTACACCCCGAGCCGCTCCTCGCCGATGAACCCGACGTCACGACCTGGCTCGGCTTCGGCGTTAACGTGGTCACGACCAGCGCGGACAAGCTGCTCGGCGGGCCTCAGTGCGGCCTGCTGCTGGGACGCGCCGACCTGATCGACCGGATACGTCGGCATCCGATGGCCCGGGCAATGCGGGTCGGAAAGCTCACACTCGCCGCGCTGGAAGCCACCCTCAGCCATCCCGACTCCCCGGTCAGGCAGGCGTTGCACGCCCGACCGGAACGGCTGACAACGCGGGCCGAGACGCTCGCCGCGTGGCTACGGCGTTCGGGCATCGCAGCCTCGGCTGTGGCGAGTCGTGCGGTCGTTGACGGTGGCGGGGGTGGATCGTCGCCGCTGCCGAACGACGCCGCATTCCGTCGATCGGGCGGCCACCGGCGCGAGGGCGCACGAGACGAAGACGGCATGGCCCCGGCGGGCCCGGAGAGTGGTCTGACGATCAAAGGGTTCGGCGGCTTCGGCCCGGAGCTGCCAAGCGCCGCGGTGGCCCTGGACGCAGTCATCGCCGCCCCCCTGCGCCAGGGCGAGCCGTCCGTGTTGGGCCGGGTGGAGCAGGGATGCTGCCTGCTCGATCTGCGGACCGTTCCGGTGGAACTCGATCCCGTCCTCGCCGCCGCCGTGCTGGCTGCCGCGACCGAAGCCGGCGCGACCACGATCACCGACGCCCCGACCGAGCCGCACATCGCCGAGGATGCCGACGTCATGACGATCGAATCCATGGCCATCCCGCGCGCCACCGTGCCCGGCCGACGGGCGCCGTGAGCCTCGGCCGCCCCTACGACTCCCCGGCGTTCGCCGGCGTTCGCCGGCGCGGTGAGACGGCTGGGTTCGGTCGCCGCCGCGCTGACCCTGCTCTGCTACGGGCTCGTCCACMTGCTCGTCTGGCCCGGCGCACCCACGGGGACCCCGGATGAACGGTACCGGTGGAACGGGGAGTCCACGCTGCTCGACTCGTTCACGATCAGTGGACGGCCGATCCAGACCTCCACCTAACGCTAAAACGACGGAGAAATAAGCGATTCACGGTTCGCTCGGCGACGGCGGGGACCCGCATCGCTTCTTCGCACGTGGCGGGCCCRCTGACGGGCCCAGACATCAGGGCATTATAGAGCAAATGTTTCAAATCCGGCATATAACTCAAACTTCCGATTCAGGAATCTTGATTACCCATCGGCATCGATATACCGCTTACTGGGACCAGGGGCCGTAGAGGTGGTTCAGTACGTCGTTGTGTACTGGTTGTGCTGATTGTGATCCTTTAAGGAGTGCGGCGGATRCAGTCGGCCACCTCGGATAGYGGCGTCCAAGGAGTCACGCAATGAGCGGGTACGACTATTCGGTTGCCATCCTCGGTAGCGGCATCGCCGGCTCGACGCTGGYCAATATCCTCGCCCGACACGGTCACCGCGTGGTTCTGATTGACAGTGGCACGCATCCACGTTTCGCGCTCGGGGAGTCGACCATCGGTGAGACGACCTATCTGCTGAAGTTGCTCGCCCAGCGGTTCGACGTCCCCGAGCTCGGCCATGTGAGCAGCTTCGAGGGCGTCCGCTCCCACGTCACCTCGGCCTGCGGAGTGAAGCGCAACTTCGGATTCGTCTACCACCACGAGGGTGCGCTCCAGAACCCCGAAGAGGTCACTCAGTGCAGCGTTTCGGAGTTTCCGAACGGCCCGGAAATGCACATGCACCGCCAGGACATCGATGCTTACCTCTTCTATACGGCCGTCCGTTACGGAGCCGAACCGCGGCAACGCACGATGGTGGAAAAAGTCGACTTCGCCGACGACGCCGCGACGCTGACGACAGGGGCCGGCGAACGGATCCGCGTTCGCTACGTCGTCGACGCCTCAGGACGCAACTCCGTGTTGGCGAACCAGTTCGCCCTGCGAGAGGATCCCTGCCGGTTCCGGACGAACTCCCGCACCCTGTTCACCCACATGGTGGGGGTCACCCCCTTCGACGAGGTGACCCTCCCGAGCGGGCAGCCGTCGCTGTGGCACCAAGGCACCCTGCACCATCTGTTCGACGGCGGCTGGCTGTGGGTGATCCCGTTCGACAATCACCAGCGGGCCACCAACCCACTGTGCAGCGTCGGGCTCAACCTCGACTCGCGACGCTTCCCCAGGGATCCCTCGGTACCCGCCGAGCAGGAATGGAACGCTTATCTTGAGCGGTYCCCCAGTATCGCGCGCCAGTTCGCCGGTGCCCGGCCCGCCTGGGACTGGATCTCCACCGGTCGCACCCAGTACTCCAGCTCGCGGACGGTCGGTGACCGCTGGGCGATGATGTCCCACGCAGCCGGGGCGATCGACGCGCTGTTCTCCCGTGGCATGGCCAACACCATGCAGGTCATCTACGCCCTCGCACCAACCCTGATAGAGGCCCTCGCCGACGACGACTTCTCGGCGGAACGCTTCGGCCACATCGACACGCTCAACCAGACGATCCTGGACGTCAATGACAAGCTCGTACACGGCTCCTATGTCTCGTTCCGCGACTTCGACCTGTGGCGGGCGTGGTCGAAGGTGTGGTTCCTGGGCTGGAACATGGGCATCTCCCGGATCGTCGGAACCTACTTCGGCTATCTGGAAAAGGGCGATCCGGCGCTGTTCGACCGCCTGCTCGACGCGCCACATCTGGGCACTTTCTGCCCCGATCTGCCGGAATTCCAGCCCTTCTTCGACTCGCTCAGCGCCGTGATGGACGAGGTCGAGGCCGGCCGGCTGGCCCCGGCCGCCGCCGTCGAACGGCTCGCCACTCTGCTGGGCGGCGCCGACTTCCTCCCCGCTCCGCTCCGGCTGGGCGATGTGCTGCGCCGCTGGCACGACGGCTCCTTCGAAGCCCAGCGCCGCATGTACGAGTGGGGGCGCACGAGTTCCCCCGAGCCGCTCCGCCGCTGGTACGAGTACGACCTCGACGACCTGCTCACCCGCACGGGTGGGGTGCCCACTCCGGCAACCCTCTAAAGGTCGGGCCGCTGAGGGTCGGGGCCATCCCGCCTCCATCCGCGACGGGATCGTCCTGATCGACGGCACCCGCGGAACGGCGAGAACAGCCCGCAGAACGGCGAGAGCAGGGAGGACGGAGGACGGCGATACGATCGGCGCCCTCGCCCTCTGCCTGGGCCAGGGGCATGGAGGGAGCCGCGGTGATGGAGACAATCATCCAGAATCGGGAGGACTGGATCCGGACGACG
Source organism: Frankia sp. KB5 (assembly GCF_002099325.1). NCBI lineage: Bacteria > Bacillati > Actinomycetota > Actinomycetes > Frankiales > Frankiaceae > Frankia > Frankia sp. KB5. Next base: position 36,521 of record NZ_MRUJ01000067.1, read on the forward strand.
CCGGATCCGGCGTCGTCGTCCGTCCGCACCACGCCCCATTCACCGGCCTGCGCCCTGCTGGCGGCAAGGGTCATCGAGGAGATGCTGGGCGAGCTGACGTTCCACCATCTCGGCATCCTCGTCGCGGACCTCGACGCTGCCCGGGAACGGTATGCCGTCTCCCTCGGGGTCGATGCGTGGGAGTCGCGGGTCGTCTCCGGCCCCGCCGTCTGGCGCGATCGACCGATCATGATCGAGGACGTCCGGATCGCGTTCGGCCGCTTCGGCAGCAGCCTGGTCGAGCTGGTGGAACCCGGCGAGCGGCCGTGGACAGGGCGGGAAATTCTCGACCAACGTGGCGAGGGGTTGTTCTCCATCGGCTACGAGGTCGACGACCTGCCGGCGTGCCTGCACCGGGCGGTCGCCGCGGGATGCCTGGTCGAGCAACTCCGGCCGGACGCTCGGAACCCGCGACGGGCCTATCTCGACGCGGGTTCCGGACTACTGATCGAACTCATCCCCGGGGGTGCCGGACAGAACGGTTGGTGATCACTGTCCGAAACCTGCCGTCCTCGCGGGCTTGTCCTGGCGGCCATCCAAATGTCATCATCAATCGAGGCCGCCCGGCACCCCCCGAGCCGGGCGGCCTCCCTGCAGGTACGGGCCTTCCGATGTTCCGCGGGCGCCGCTATGTTGCCGTGCGCATCTCCCCCGTCACTAGCAGCCAGCGTAAAGGCGAGAACCTCCAAACCGCCGGCGTCGAGAGATGAAGCATTAACAACACTCGTTGACAACATCCGTTGACAACACCCGTCACCCGTTCCTCGAACCAGAAAAGGCCAAGCCGTCAGGAGCCGTGAACGGCAATCCCGATGATCACACCGATGAGCGTCGTCGCGATGGCGACGAAGGTTGCAATCTTCCCCCGTCCGCTGCCCTGGTTCGGCCTGGTCACCGGTCCCGACCGGCAAGATGCTCCGCGACAAAGCGTTCCATGCCGGCGACGAAGGCACGCGCGTCCTCGGCGGGCCAGTCGTCGAGCATGCGCTGGAAGACGTCGGCCAGCCGACGCCGAGAGCGATCGATGGCGGCCCGGCYCTCGTCGGTGAGCGTCAGGCGGACCGCGCGGGCGTCATCGGGATCGGCCGAACGGCGCAGCAACCCGAGCGCCTCGAGACGATCACTGTGCCGGCTCACCACCGAACGGTCGATGCCGATCTCCATGCTCAGCTTGCGCGCCGTGGTCGGGCCCGTACGGGCCAGACCGTTGAGCACGGGGTAGACAGCCTCGTCGAGTCCGACGTCCGCCGAGGAGAGCAACTCCCCGAACAGACGCGTCCGGTTCGGCCGGGTCAGGAGAAGTCCGAGCGCTGTCGCGAGCCTCGCGCCGTCGTCTGAACCCACCACACGACCCTACTCTGCGTGCACCATGCACCAATTCGTGCGGGGTGCGGATCCACGCGGGGGCACCGACCCACGCGGGGCGTCGGTGGCGCGCGGGAGCGACGAAGACGCACGGAAGGAGGAAGTGCGATGGCTCACACCCGACCCGGCGGAAGGGTGCGACTGCCGGGCACGGCAGAATTGCCGGGGCGGCCCCGTGCAGAACCACCGCAAGGCACCAGGCAGGCGCCAGCACGCGACCGCGGATCCGGAAGGCACACCGTGACGGGCATGCTCACAGCACAGCGGACGAGTCCGATCGAGCAGATCACCGCCGATCATCGACGGGTCTCGGTGGACCTCGGCTCACGCAGCTATCCGATCGATATCGGTCCCGGGGTCCGCCGAATCCTGCCCGACATCGTCGCGCGGATCGGCGCCCGGCGGGCCGTCATCGTCTCGGCGCGGCCGCAGGACGCGGTTCCCGACCCGGGCGTGCCGGTACTGCGGCTGGCCGCACGGGACGGCGAGGCGGACAAGAACCTGTCGAACGTCGAGGCGCTCTGCGGCCGGTTCGCGGCTTTCGGGCTGACCCGGTCGGACGTCGTCATCTCCTGCGGCGGGGGAACCACCACGGACGTCGTCGGGCTCGCCGCGGCATTGTACCACCGCGGCGTGGCGGTGGTACACCTCCCGACATCCCTGCTCGCCCAGGTGGACGCGAGCGTCGGCGGGAAGACGGCGGTGAACCTGCCCGCCGGCAAGAACCTCCTCGGTGCCTACTGGCAACCCAGCGCCGTCCTCTGCGACACCGACCACCTGCGGACCCTGCCCCGGCGGGAGTGGATCAACGGCTACGGCGAGATCGCGCGGGCCCACTTCATCGGCACCGGGGACCTGCGCGGTCTGCCGGTGACGGAGCAGATCACCGCCAGCGTGGCGCTCAAGGCCGCTGTCGTCGCTCGGGACGAACGGGACTCAAGCCTGCGCCACATCCTCAACTACGGCCACACCCTGGGGCATGCCCTGGAGCGCGTCACCGACTTCGTGCTGCGCCACGGTGAGGCGGTGGCGATCGGCACCGTGTTCGCCGGCCGTCTCGCCGGGGAGCTCGGCCGGATCGGGGACGATCGGGTCCGCGAGCACCTGGACGTGGTCCGCGGCTACGGGCTGCCGACGGCCCTGCCCACCGAGGCGGACGCCGCCGAACTCGTCGCCGTGATGCGTCTGGACAAGAAGTCGACGAACACCGGCCTCACCTTCGTGCTCGACGGTGCGGACGGCCCACAGCTGGTGGGCGACATTCCGGAGGACCTGGTCATGAAGACGCTCGGCGACATGCCGCGCGGGCCGCTGGCCTGACGCCCGTGCCACCGGCCGCGCATGCTGTCACGGGCGCCACCCGTCTGTTCGCCGTCGTCGGGGATCCCGTCGAACAGGTACAGGCGCCGTCGTTACTCAATCCGCTGTTCGACGAACTCGGGCTTGACGCCGTCCTCGTACCGGTGCACGCCCGGCAGGCGGACTTCCCCGCCGTGCTCGATGGACTCCGGCGCATCGAGAACCTGGACGGCATCCTGATCACGATTCCGCACAAGGCCGCCGCCTGCGCCCTTGCCGACGAACGCAGTCCGGCGGCCGCGATCAGCGGGAGCGCCAACGCACTGCGCCGCGGCCCGTCCGGGCGCTGGCAGGCCGACAACTTCGACGGAGCGGGATTCGTCCGGGGACTGACGGCCGCCGGACGTCCGGTGGCCGGAACGCGGGTCTCGCTACTGGGCGCGGGCGGCGCCGGCAGCGCCATCGCGGCCGCGCTGCTCGACGCCGGCAGCACACGGCTGTCGATCTACGATCCGGATCGGGAGAAGCGCGACGGCCTGCTCGCCCGCCTCGACGAGCATTGGCCGGACCGCGCCGTCGGCGTCGCGACACCCCTGCTGCACGATGTCGATCTCGCGGTGAACGCCACGCCGCTCGGCCTGCGTCCGAACGATCCGCTCCCCTTCCCGCCGGATGGGCTCGCGGCGGGCTGCGTCGTGGCGGACATCATCATGAAACCGCCCGACACCCGCCTGCTGCGGGCCGCGGCCGCACTCGGCCTGCCGACCCATCCGGGCATCCACATGCTCGCCCACCAGATCGGCTTCTACCGCTCGTTCTTCGATCTCGTCCCGGCGGCACCCGCCTGACGACCTGCGAGGGCTCATGCGTGCACCATCCCCAACCGGCTGTCTGGGTATCGACGTGGGCGGCACCAAGGTCGCGCTGCGCATCGAGGCCGCACAGGCCGGGACGAACCCGATGGGAGGCGACGAGCAGATCGGCCCGAGCAGGCCGAGCGGACCGGAGGGTCCCGTCAGGCCGGTGGAGACAACCTTCCAGTGGTCGCCGTCGGCGACCGCCACCCAGGACATCGACGATCTCGCCGCACACGTTGCCGCGCTGACTGCCCGATGGGGCGGTCGGGTTGACGCCGTCGGCGTGGCGATGCCCGCGACCATCGACGCCGCCGGCCGGGTCACAACATGGCCGGGCCGGCCGGCCTGGACCGGGCTCGACCTCGGCGCCGCGCTGCGGGATCTGCTGCCGGGCAGCACCGTGGTCTGCGGCGACGACGGCGATCTGGCCGCGCTCGCAGAGGCGGACGCGGCCGGCTGTGAGAACGTGGTCTACCTGGGAGTCGGGACGGGCGTCGGCGGCGGGATCGTGCTCGGCGGCCGGTCCTGCCCGGGGCCCGGTCGCGGCTCCAGCGAGATCGGACATCTGATCATCTCGTCCGACGGGCCCAGCTGCGACTGCGGCCGCCGCGGATGTGTGCAGGCAACCGCGTCCGGGCCGGCCACCCTGCGCCGGGCCACCCAGCGGCGTGGTGCGGAGGTGACCTTCGCCGAACTGCGCGCAGCCTGGCTCGCGGCCGACGCCTGGGCGGTGCGGACGGTGGGCGAGAGTGCCGCGGCGATCGCCACGGCCGTCATCGGGCTGACCGAACTGCTGCATCCCGCGATGGCGGTGGTCGGCGGCGGGTTCGCGGCCGGCCTGCCTGGATTTCCGCGGGCGGTCGCCGAGCACGCCCAGACCCTTGCCCGTCCGGGACATCCGCCCGCGCCCGTCCGCCCAGCGTTGCTGGGCGGCCTGTCCTCCCTGTTCGGAGCGCTCCTGGCGGCTCAGTCGCCGGCGAGGATCGGCCGGCTGGCCTGAGCCGCGGGGACACCGGCGGTGCCGGCGGGTTCGACCGGGTGCGGCCGGAGAAGGGACAGCAACTCCGCGGGCCGGCGCAGCACCGCGTCCGGCCCGGCCGCGACCAGCTCGGCGCCGTCCGCCTCGCCCCACAGCGCGGCCACCGCCATCACGCCGGCCGCACGCGCGCTCTCCAGGTCGGCGACCGCGTCCCCGATCATCATCGCCTCATTCGGCGCCACGCCCAACAGCTCAAGTGCCCGGTTCACGATGTCCGGCGCCGGCTTGGGACGGGCGATCTCATCAGAGCCGATGACATAATCGAAGATCGGCAGAATGTCGAGCTCACCCAGCAGGTGCCGGGCCCGTGGACCCGCCTTGCCGGTGGCGACCGCGAGCCCGAGGCCGCGCTCGTGCAGGCTCCGCAGCAGCGCGGCGACCCCTTCGAAGAGCACCACCTGGTGGGCCAGCCGATAGCTCTCGCGGACGAACGGCTCCTCCATCTCCAGCGGCAAATTCATAATCCGCATGATGTCCGGGAAGTAGCGTCCCAGGTGCCGGTTGTACTGCTCGAACGGGGGCTCGCCGGGACCCACGACCTCGGCGTAGGCGATCGTGAACGCCTGCCGCATCACTCCGAAGCTGTCGACCAGCACCCCGTCGAGATCGAAGATGACCGCACGTTTCCGTGTTCCGGACGCCGCACCGGTCCCGATGGTCGTCCCCGCACCGGTCCCGGTGGTGGTCATGGCCGACCAGGGTYTCAGCTCAGTTCCCACGTGCCCCCCCGGGCTCGACGTTGGGTGCCGTTCGATATTCGTGACACAGGTCGTGACACAGGTCGTGGATGCGTGACCTCAGCGAGTCGCGTGCGCGAGCGGCGCGACGGACCGGTGCGAGCGCGCGGAGTCGTAGAACCTCTCGATGGCGGCGATCGTCGGGCGGACCTCCTCGATCGCCCGCCCCCGGGACGCGGGATCCGCCAGCAGCGCGGGCAGTTCATCGAGCTGGCGGCGGTACTCCGTTCCGATCGGTTCGTCGGGCACAGGCACCGCCACGGTCTCGCCGGCCCGGGTGCGGGTCAGAACCGAACGATCCTGCCGGTTTGGACCGAAACCGAACGTGCAGCGCAGCGACGCGGTGCCCGCGGCACCCTCGACGTTGATCAGGGTGACGTCCCGGGCCTCGTGCGAGGCCCAGCTCGCCCGCAACGACACCGAGACCCCGTTCTCGGTGACCAGGAAGCCACGTGCGGTGTCCTCGACGTCACCGCCGACGCCGACAGCCGGCCCGGTGCCATCGTCGTGACGCCAGGAGGCCGCCCAGGAGCCGTCGCTGACGAAGTCGTCCGAGATCGTCCCGACCACCTGCTGGAAACGGACGCTGCCCAGCAGCGGGGTGAGGGTGTCGAGCAGGTGCCAGCCGAGGTCTACCAGGGCTCCGCCGCCGGAGAGGTCCCGCCGGGTGAACCAGCCACCGGCGTCGGGAATGCCCCGGGCCCGGATCCAGGCGAGATCGACGTGCCGGATGGCACCGAGCCCGTCGGCGAGCTCGTAGAGCCGGCTGACATCCGCCCGGTACCGCGCGGCGCTCCCAGCGAGCAGGATGGTGTCGCCCGCGCGCTCGGCCGCCGCGAGCCGGTCGGCCTCGGCCGAGCTCAGGCACACCGGCTTCTCCAGGAAAACCGGAATACCGGCGCTCAGCAGCCGGGCTGCGATCTCGGCGTGCCGGTGGTTGGGCACCGCCACGACCGCGAGGTCGACCTGAGTCCGGTCGATCTCGTCGACGTCGGCGAGCACGGCCAGGCCCGGGTCGGCCCCGGCCGCCGCCCGGCGGGCCCCGGAATCGGAATCGACGGCCGTGACCACGACGAACTCCGGGTGTTCTCGCAGCCGGGGAAGCCAGATCGACCGGCCGGCCCAGCCCAGCCCCACCACGGCGACCCGCAGCGGAGTCCGCGTGGGGTTGCCGGTCTCGCCTCGGCTCACAGCTCGGCCAGGGTCTCGGCCACGATGGCCGCGACCTGGTGCATCTGTTCTTCGGTGCCGAGCAACGTCCGATGGTGCAGCCAGACGCCGTCCGCGCTGATCGCCTCGGTGTTCGGGCAGCGCTTCGCGATCTCGTCCACCGTTTCGTCCGGGGCACCGGTCTCCCAGAAGCCGTTGGACCGGTAGATCGCCCGGAACGCGGCGAAAGCGGGCAGCCCGCGGTCCACAAGGGCGTCGACGAACGCGTTGCGGCGCTCCTCACTGAACCCGGGCAACCGGAACATCGCCATGTAGTGCGGATTGCGGTCACACCGGTCGTCGCGGCCCTGCGGGACGACACCCGGGATGTCGGCAAGCGCGCCCGCCAGCACCGGCCAGCGCTCCTCACGCGTGTCAATCTGGCCGGCCAGGCGGCCGAGCTGGGCACGCAGGACCGCGGCGGAGAACTCGTTGAGCCGGAAATTCGACCCGGAGGTCTGGTGGAGGTACCGGCGGTCCGTGCGTGGCCGCCCGCAACTGTGCCGCAGGAAGCCGAGTTCGTACAGCTCGGCGTCGGGGAAGGTGACGGCGCCGCCCTCGCCGGCGGTCATGAGCTTGCCGTTCTGGAAGCTGAACGCCGCCACCGAGCCCAGCTCGCCGAGCTTCTTACCCTGCCACTGCGCACCGTGCGCGTGCGCCGCGTCCTGGATCAGCGGAACCCCGGCATCCGCGGACAGCTTCGCCAGGGCRTCCATGTCGCAGACCTGGCCCGCCATATGCACCGGCATGATCGCCCGAGTGCGCGGGGTCACCGCGGCCGCCGCGGCGGTGACCCCGATGCAGTACGTGCCCGGGTCGATGTCGACCGGCACGGCCACCGCGCCGAGGCGCTGGGCCGCCTGCGAGGAGGAGATGAAGGTGAACGCCGGCACGATGACCTCACTGCCGGGTCCGACCCCCAGGACCTGCAACGCGAGCTCCAACGCGTGCGTCCCGTTGGTTACGGCGAGGGCGTAGCCGGCCCCGTGGTAGGCAGCGAATTCCCGCTCGAAAGTGTCGACCTCACTGCCGCCCATGCGCCACCACTGGCCCTGTTCCAACGCCCGGATCAGACCACCGCGCTCCTCGTCGGAGTACTGCGGCCAGGCCGGCAACTCCGGCGCTGGCCGTGCTCTACCGATCATGATCCCCACCCTTTTCTTGCCCGTGACCGTATCGTTGTTCTTCGCGCCGGGATCGAGGTTCCGTCGGCGGTTCCATTATCGCGATCGGCGAAGGAATCTACGCGAGAGGATGCATGACGGACGGTACCTCGGTACCCCCGGGTTCCCCATCGCCCTCCGGACATGACACGCTAATATCAACGGACAGACTACAGATAGACTTGATAAGAACACCCCAGCTGGCCCTTTCTGCTTGCAGGTGTCCAGCAGGTGGCTTTGCTATAAATGTGGGGTTCCGGATCAGAAACGCCGACCATCGAGCCGGCCAGCATGTCTGTGAGGCGCCGTGACCACGCTACTTCTCCTGAATGGCCCCAATCTGGGCATACTCGGCCGACGCCAGCCGGAAGTCTACGGCACGGCGACACTGGCCGATATCGAGGCGGCCGTCGCGGCTCGGATCTCGGACCGCGGATGGAAACTTGTCTCCGTACAACGTGAATCCGAAGGTGAATTGATCCACACCATTCAGGATAATTACGACTCGATCGGTGCGATCGTCAATCCAGGTGCGCTGATGATGTACGGCTGGAGCCTTCGTGACGCTTTGGCCAATTATCCGAACCCGTGGATCGAGGTCCATCTCTCCAATGTCTGGGCTCGGGAGTCCTTCCGGCACGAATCCATTCTCTCGGCGCTCGCCCGGGGAGTGATCGTCGGCCTGGGGGCCCTCGGATACGAGCTTGCCGCTCAGGCACTGCTGGACCTCGTCCCCGCGCCGAGCTGAGACGTCCCGCCGGACCGGGAACGACTCTTCGGATAACTGGTCACGCGAAGTGGCGTTCGTATCCCCTTCCCGACGTGACCAGGCCACCCGCGACGTGGAACTCCCCAGCGCCGGGCCGGCCGGCGTCGGACGCACGAGCGCCCTCGGCCCGGTGTCATCTCCTCGGCCGTGTCGGTTCCTCGGCCGTGTCGGTCCGACTCGGGCTTCCCGGCAGGCCGAAGAAGCAGGGTGGCGCATTGCTGGAATATGGCCCTATGACCCTTTAGGATATTTTTGAGTGATATGCCGCAAAGATCGGACCGGGGCCGTCGTACTTCCGCATCCGCAATGCCGGCGGGAGAGTGCCGCCCATGACAACGCACCCCGTTCATCCCGTTCATGAGGAACGGTCCTCCCAACGGACGATCATCCGCCGGGATTCGCCGATGGGCCTGGCAGTGGCGAGCCCCACCACCCCCTACCAGGTGACCACCTCCAGGCGACCACCTCCGCCGGGAGCGCGGTGAGCTACTCCTGCGCGGTGAGGGCGTGGGTGGCTGCCGCGGCAACGGCGGGGGCTAGCCGTGGATGGTCGAGGGGAGGCAGCACGCTGCCGGGCGGCGTCTGACCGACGAGGGCGTGCACGGCGGCGAGGCGGGCAGCGGGGGTGACCGGGCGGCGAGTGGTGACGACCGCCCGCAGCAGTCCGGGCAGCGCGTGCAGCGGACGCGGGCCCGAGGTGGCGCGGGCCAGCGGAGGGGGCGTCTCCGGGCGGATCCGCAGGACGGGAACGCCCTTGGGCGGCGCCGCCAAGCCGATCAGGTCGACGATCAGATCGAGTTCGGGGGCAAGCAGGTGCAGCGGCTGGATGCCGTAGTCGACCGGATCGTAGAGGGTGATCTCGTGGAGGCCGACACCGATCAGTAAGCCGGCGAGATCGCCGCCCCGAGCCGGGTCCACGACGGCGACGCGGGCCCGCCCCGGCGCGATGTCACGCGCCCGGAGATGGTTGAGGACCGCGGCCGCGGCGGCGACGGCGAGACCGTCGTTGACGGTGTCGAGCAGCAGATGCGGGGCGGCGGACCGCAGCGCGGCGCGGGCGGCGTCGATGCGGCGGACATGCGTGTGGACCAGGACGGTGGCGGCGAATCCCGGAGCGATCATGCCGATCGCCGCGGCGAGCTCGGCGGCGGTACGGGCTGCGATCGGCATGGGGATGACGTCGAACCCGGTCGCCCGGTGCAGGTGGACCGCCTGGGACTCGACCGCTGGCAGGGCCGCCTCGGCGGCCAGCGGCTCAAAGTCCAAGACGGCGCTGCCGTCGGTGAGCAGCGCCACTCGGCGCGGCCGGCCGGTGAACCGGTCGGTGTGCGTCGGGTGCATGGCCAGGTGGCTGATGACGCGGCGGTCGGCGTCAGCGTCCAACAACGCAAGATCGTGACCGGTCGTGACCGACGCGCGGAGACACTGGGCGAGTTTGCCGGTCGACGCGACGGTGAAGACGGGATCCTCGGTCTGCAACAGGTCGGCACCCAGCCGCTCCCGCAGCGCCCGGACCAGCCAGGTCAATGTGGACCCGCTGTCGGCATCCAACGTGATCCGCCGGCCGCCCCCGGGATCCGGCTCGTCCGCGTAGCACGTCACGGGGCCGGGGGCTGCGGCGACGACCGCCTCGATGATCATCGTGGCCCGGTGCGGAACACGGACCGTGACGCTGTAGGCGGGGTTGACCCCGGCTGAACCGGCCGGACCGGCCGGACCAGGGGGCGTCACGCCGGCTCCACCCGTGCCCGACTCCGTCCGGTGCGCGCCGGTCCCCCAGCCGGCCCCTCGGCGGGGCTCCCCTCCGCGGGAGTCCCACCTGCGGGAGTCCCGGGCATCGGTCCACCACATTTCATGCTCATGAGGGGCTTGTCTCCGCTTCGCGCAACTCGGCCAACAGTCCGGCCTGCCCGGCCGCCATCTCGGTCAGAATCCGCCGGRCCGCGCGCATCAGCTCCGCCACGTCCCCGCCCGCGAGCGCGTACACCACCGTCGGGCCGTCCCGCGTCGCGGTCACGATCCCGGACCGGCGCAGCACCGCGAGCTGTTGGGAAAGGTTCGACGACTCCACCTCGATCGCGGCCAGGAGATCCCGCACCGGCATCGGCCCGTCCTGCAGCAACTCCAGCACCCTAATTCGCACCGGATGGCCAAGCATGCGAAAAAACTCCGCTTTAGCCTGGTACAGCGGAACCCGCCTCGTCACGAGCCACCTCCCGTCGACCCCACGCAGCTCCGGCCGAGGCCTACCGGCCGAGGTACCGGCCTGGCCGGAGTACCGGCGACCGCCCACCCAGAGATCACGCCGGCACGGTGAGTAGCGCCACGACCCGTTCGCGCCCGATGGCGACCTCCCCGCCAGTTACAGAATTTATCAACTGTTCGTTACCACACTTCGGAGTCGGGAAACAGCTCTTTATCGCACGGCACGGCTCTGCGGGGGCCGCTGTGTCCGAGATCTCGCCCACTCCATACTTTTTAGCATGTAAATTGAAGAAACCTTCAATTTTTCATCCCAGTATATGGGAGGATCGGATCCGCATCGAGATGACGACGGGGCAGGCCGAGGACCCCCGGCCCCACTGCCCCGCCCCCATAAGGACGGCCCCGTCACGCTGGCCCAGGCCACTCGGCCGGCTCCTGCCCGGCCGGGCCGATATCGAGAGCATGCGCCGCCAGCCAGGCCGTGACCTGCTCGCGGGGATGACCGTCGCGGTGGTCGCGCTGCCGCTCGCGCTGGGATTCGGGGTCTCCTCCGGCCTCGGCGCGGCCGCCGGACTGGTGACGGCGATCGTGGCGGGTGCTCTCGCGGCGGTCTTCGGCGGGTCGAACCTGCAGGTGTCCGGGCCGACCGGCGCGATGACCGTCGTGCTCGTGCCGATCGTGCACCGGCAYGGGCCGGCTGGTGTGCTGACCGTCGGGCTGCTCGCCGGGATGATCCTGCTCGCGCTCGCGGTCCTGCGGGTCGGCCGCTCCGTGCGATATGTGCCGGCGCCCGTGGTGGAGGGATTCACCGTCGGCATCGCCGCGGTGATCTTCCTTCAGCAGGTTCCCTCGGCCCTGGGGGTGCACGCCCGAAACGGTGACCGGGTGACCGGCGTGGCCTGGGCGGCCGTGGCCGACTTCGTCCACCGGCCGCACTGGCTCGCGCTGGCGCTCGCCGTCGGCGTCGCGGCGACGATGCTGGTCGGCGCCCGGCTGCGGCCCACGGTCCCGTTCTCGCTGCTCGCCGTGGCCCTCGCGACGGCCCTCGTCACGGCCCGCGAGTGGGACGTCACGACCCTCGGCGCAATCCCCGCCACCCTGCCCGGTCCCTCGCTCGGCTTCCTCGACATCACCGCGATCCCGACGCTCGCCACGGCCGCCGTCGCCGTGGCCGCGCTCGCAGCCTTGGAGAGCCTGCTCTCGGCCAGTGTGGCCGACGGGATGACCGTCGGCCAGAACCACGACCCCGACCGGGAGCTATTCGGCCAAGGGCTGGCCAACCTCGCCGTCCCGCTGTTCGGCGGGGTGCCCGCCACCGGCGCGATCGCCCGCACCGCGGTCAACGTCCGCTCGGGTGCCTCGTCCCGGCTCGCCGCCCTCGCGCACGCCGTGGTCCTCGCCGGGGTGATGCTCGCAGCCGCTCCCCTSGTCGCGCGCATCCCGCTCGCCGCGCTCGCCGGTGTTCTGCTCGCCACGGCGGTGCGGATGGTCGAGGTCTCCTCGTTGCGCACCCTCGGCCGTGCGTCACACTCCGATGCCCTGGTCATGGCGCTGACCGCCGGGGCGACCCTGGCGCTCGACCTCGTCATCGCCGTCGTCCTCGGCCTCGCGGTCGCCGGCGCCCTCGCCCTGCGCGCAATCGCCCGAACCGCGCGGGTCGAGGAGGTGCCGCTGGACCCCGGCGATCATCACGATTCCGAACACGCGCTACTCGCCGAGCACATCGTCGCCTACCGTATCGACGGCCCCCTGTTCTTCGCCGCCGCCCACCGCTTCCTGCTGGAGCTCACCGAGGTGGCCGACGTCGAGATCCTCATCCTCCGGCTGTCCCGGGTCAGCGCCGTCGACGGCACCGGCGCCCTCGTCCTGCGCGACGTCATCGACCGGCTCGAACACCGCGGCGTCAAGGTGTATGTGTCGGGGCTGCGACCCGAGCATGCCAAAGCGGTGGCCGCCGTCGGTCTGGTGGACCGGCTGCGCGGCCAGGGACGCCTGTTCGACTCCACCCCGTCGGCCATCCAGGCTGCCCGGGACCATCTCCACCACACCGGCGCCCTGGCTGCCGTCCCCACCTGAGCCCACGCGGCGTTAGCCCACGCGGCGTTAGCCCACGCGGCGTTAGCCCACGCGGCGCTAGCCCACGCGGCGCTAGCCGCGGTCGCGCGGCTCGCGACGCAGCCCGCCCCACAGGGGACTCTGGTCCCACCAGCCGGAGGCTGGCGATCGACATGACGGATGTGCCCCAGGCAGGAATCGGACCTGCGGCCTACCGCTTAGGAGGCGGTCGCTCTATCCACTGAGCTACTGGGGCCGGCGAGGGACACCGGGTCTGGCTCGTGCAACAGATCATACGGGGCCGCGGAGCAGCCGGCCCGAGGGGACACCATGGATTCCGATCGGCAAGGCATCCGCACACCGTCCACAGCCCGTCGGCACGCTCGATCTACCGCAACGACCGATTATTACCGAAGGCTAATGACCGCCATCGAGGACCGTGGCCGCCCGGCACTGTGTACCGGCACAGCGCGATCAGCCGAACTGCTCGGCCATCTCGACGAGTTCCTTGCATTTCGGACAGATCGGGAAACGCGAGGGGTCCCGCACCGGTTCGAACTTGTAGCCGCACAACGCCGTAACCCGGCCACCCTCGATGGACGCGCGAACGATCTCCTCACGACGAGCGTAGTGAGAGTGATCGTCACCTTCGTCCGTCTGGGTGTTCGATGTCTCGGGCGCGATCTGAGTYGTGCTCATGGCGTCGAGTCTAGTGCCGCGGGCGCCGATGCCGGCCCTGGGTGCAAGCCCGCGCGCGGGACGGGTGCCGCACGAGGACACGCCGCCGGACCGAGGCCATACCCGCCGAACCGAGGCCATGGAACACGTCGTGGAACACCGACCCCGGTCCGGGGGAAGGGGCCGACGGGACATCGAAACCGGCCAGCCGGCATGGTCTTCGGGGGGCAGATGGCTCTTGTGAGTCCCAGGCTGAGCGTACCCTGGAGAGGACGAAGGAGACCGGTGACTGGATTGATCGACAGTACCGAGATGTACCTCCGAACCCTGTACGAGCTGAGGGAGGAGGGCATCCCCCCGCTGCGCGCGCGTCTGGTGGAGCGCCTGCATGTCAGCGCGCCGGCCGCGAGCGAGTCGACGGCTCGTCTGGCCAACGAGGGGCTGGTGTGCCTCGCCGACGACCGGACCGTGCAGTTCACGGAGAAGGGCCTGCTGCGGGCCACCGCCGTCATGCGCAAGCACCGCTTGGCCGAGCTGCTGCTCACGAAGGTCATCGGGTTGGACTGGGCGCTGGTACACAACGAGGCCTGTCGGTGGGAGCATGTAATCTCCGACGAGGTCGAGGCGCGCCTCACCGTCCTGCTCGGCGATCCGAAGCGCTGCCCGTTCGGTAACGAGATCCCGCCTTCCCAGCAGCACCACACCACGGCACGGCCGGCTTCCGCCCCGGTGAGCCTACTGGCGTCGGCCGACCTCGCCTCGTCCGGCGGTGGCAGGCCGGTCACGGTGAGCTGGATCTCCGAGCGGTTGCAGACGGACGAAAGCATCATGCGCCGGCTTCAGGACGCCGCGATCGTCCCCGGTGCGCAGATCACGCCGGGCTCCCGCGGCAACCTGATCCACATCGTCACTCCCAACGGCCAGACCGACGCGGAGATCAGCCGTAGCACCGCGGCTCTCGTTTACGTCGACCGCTGAGTCGACCGCTGAGTCGTCGCCCACGGCACCGTCGCCGTCGCCATCCTGATCGCTTCCGCCAGCGGCCGATGGTGTCACGCTCCCGGCCGCACACCCCCCCGGAAGCTCGACCACCAGATCTTCTCCACCTTGACCACCTCCCCGGTCCGCGGAGCGTGGATCATCTTCCCGCCCCCGATGTAGATCCCGACATGATCAAGATCGGCATGGAAGAAGACGAGATCGCCGGGAATGAGGCCCGCCCGGTTCACGCGGCGCCCCTCATTCCATTGTGATCCGGTGTAGTGGCTCAGCGAGACCCCGGCCTTCCCCCAGACCCACTGCGTCAGGCCGGAGCAGTCGAAGGACTTCGGCCCCGCCGCAGCCCACACGTAGGGCTTGCCCAGCTGGGCGTATGCCTCCTGCACCGCGCGCGACGCGCCACCGCCGCCCGTCGGCGGGATGGGTGCCGGGGTAGTCGGGGCCGCGGCGAACGCCCGGCCCGCGGCCGCGACCGCGGCCGACTCCTTCCGATAACGGACCCGTTCGGCCGCGGCCTTCCTGGCCGCCGATGCCGCGGCGGCGGCCGCCGCCGCCCTGCGGGCCCGCGCGGCGGCGGCTTGGCGCTYCCTGGCCCGCCGCTCCAGCGATGCGTAGCGGGATTCGAGCCGCTGCAGCAGGCTGCGCTGCTCGGCGGCGGACGCCTCGATGGACCGCTTCCGTGCGGCGAGCCGCATGACGATCTTCCTCTTGCCCGCAAGTGCCACGTCAGCGCTCCGGCGTGCCTCGGTGAGATCCCGACGCGCGAGCCGCAGGCCAGTGTCCGCCACGCGTTGCCGGCGGGCCAGCGCATCGACCGCACCGGCCCGGTCGAGTACCTGTCGGGGGTCRCCGGTCAKCAGCAACGACAGTTGCCCGAATCCCCCGGCCCGATTCGCCGACACCGCCAACCCCCGGTGTTTGTCCGAGGCCTGCCGTACAGCGTCGTCAGCGCGGTCGACCCGCCCGGCCGCGGCAGCCGCGGCCCGCTCGGCCTCGACCAGCCGAATACGTTCGGCGTTGAACACCTCAGTGGCAATCGCCGTCTGACGAGTGGATTCGTCCAGCCGTACCCGGGTACCGTTGATCTCCGCCTGCAGGCTCTGCAGGCTCTGCAGGCTCTGCGGGCTCTCCGGGCTCTCCGGGCTCTCCGGGGCCGACCCGGAGGCCGGAGTCGTCGGCGCCGCCCAGGCGGATCCGGCAAACCCCCAGACAACCGGAGGTCCGGCGACGAGAATGCCGACCAGTCCGAGAACAATGGGCGCTCCGGCTTTCGGACGCCATCCGGTCGGATCGTTCCCGGTCGGCTGGGGATCGTCGGTCGGGCCGGCGGCGAGAGTCTGCCTTGCGACGTGTTTCGAAGTTCGCCGGCCGAACCCGGATGGCGGGACATCACGGGGACGGCGGGGCCCGGGGCGCGGTTCGCCGGCGCTATGCCAGCCCTCCGTGGGGACACTGCTCACACTGCCGGACGGTAACTCTATGCAGTTATACAGTCACGGAAGCACGCCGTGACGAGCGGAGAGTCTCCAAGCACCCACCGCCAGCCGATGAGATCGGGTCACAGGCCACCCAATTTAGCGATTTCACATGCCAGAAACAGCTAAGACACAGGTCGGGAACAGATCTTGCCGACTCTTCGGACCCGAGGATCCGGGACGAGCGCAGCGTGGCCGGGGACCGGGTGAGCGCAGTCCGCGCATCGCGCGGGGAATGACAGGAGAGACATGGACAAATTGAATTCGGGCGATACCGCGTGGATGCTCATCAGTTCCGCGATCGTGCTGTTCATGACGCCCGGACTGGCGTTCTTCTACGGTGGCATGGTCCGAGCGAAGAACGTGCTCGGAATGATCATGCAGAACTTCTTCTGCATCGGGATCGTCACGCTGATCTGGTCGGTCATCGGGTTCAGCGTCGCGTTCGGCGAGGGTAACGGCTTCTGGGGCGGATTCGACTTCTTCGCTCTCCAGGACCTCTCCGGCAGCGACGGCGCGATCCCGTACGTCGTGTTCGTCG
>NZ_MRUJ01000068.1:0-23897 GCF_002099325.1 Frankia sp. KB5
GACCGGCGACTTCCGCCCCCACAACGTCCCGTTCGTTCTCCTGGGCACCGGCATCCTGTGGGTCGGATGGTTCGGGTTCAACGCGGGTTCCGCGCTGGGCRCCAACAAGGTCGCCGGATACGCCCTGCTCAACACCCAGATCGCGACCGGCGTCGCGATCCTCGGATGGCTCGCGGTCGAGCAGCTGCGCGACGGCAAGGCGACCACCCTGGGAGCCGCCTCCGGCGCGGTCGCGGGTCTGGTGGCCATCACCCCGGCCTGTGGTTTCGTCTCTCCGATGGGTTCGATCGCCATCGGCGGCATCGCCGGCGTCGTCTGCGCCCTGGCCACCTCGATCAAGGGCAAGGTCGGCATCGACGACTCGCTCGACGTCGGTGCGGTCCACCTGGTCGGCGGTGTGCTCGGAGCCCTGCTGACCGGCCTCTTCGCCACCGTCGACACGAACGAGGCCGGCAAGGACGGTGTCTTCTACGGCGGCCCGTGGAGCGTCTTYGGGGAACAGGCGCTCGCCGTCGGCGCGACGCTGGGCTACTCGGCCGTCGTGACGGCGATCATCGCTCTCGCCCTGAAGTACACCATCGGTCTCCGGCTGAACGCCGACGACGAGATCGCCGGCATGGACGAGGCGTTGCACGGGGAGACGGCGTACCGCTTCACGTCCATCGGCGGTAGCGGCTCGCTGTCCACGAGCAGCATCAGCCCCGTCAAGGTGCCCGAGGAGGCCCAGGCATGACCAAGCTCGTCACCGCCGTCATCAAGCCGTTCAAGGTCGACGACGTGAAGGCGGCGCTCGAGACCCTGGGCGTGCACGGACTGACGATCTCCGAGGTCCAGGGCTACGGCCGGCAGAAGGGCCACACCGAAGTCTACCGCGGCGCCGAGTACAAGGTCGACTTCGTGCCAAAGATCAAGATCGAGGTGGTCGTCGCGGACGGGGCGGTCGACGATCTGGTCGCGGCGATCACRTCGTCGGYGCAGACCGGCAAGATCGGCGACGGCAAGATCTGGGTCGTTCCGGTCGAGTCGGTGGTACGGGTCCGTACCGGCGAGCGGGGGGCGGACGCGCTGTAGTAGTGCCGGGCGTGGCAACGCCACCGCGRCACGGCTCCATCGCACCACCCGACTCCATCCATCACTGTTACCACGCACCACCCGGCACCCGGCACCACGCACCACGCACCCCCGGCACCCGGCACCACGCACCACCCGCGACACCGCACGACCTGGTACCACCCGAGACCACAGTTGCGCTGGTGCGCGTTTCTGTGTCCTCGGCTCGGCGCTCCACTGGCCGTGATCGATCCGGACCCGAGATCGATCACGGCCAGACGGCCGAACGGAGGAGGACAGCCATGACGGACCGCCTGGAGATCCTCAAGGGCCGCTCCGAGCACCTGCCCACGGCGACCGGCCCACGGCTGCGCCGCATCCTCACCGACCTCGCCGACGATGCCCTGGTCGACCTGTTCGGCGATCCCGGACCGGGAATCGCCCTGGTGGCCGTCGGCGGCTACGGACGCGCGGAACCCGCGTTCGGCAGCGATCTCGACCTCGTCCTCRTCCACGACGGCAAACGGAACGACATCTCCGCCGTCGCCGACGCGGTCTGGTATCCGCTGTGGGATTCGGGGGTGGGCCTCGATCACAGCGTGCGC
The DNA here is from genome assembly GCF_002099325.1 of Frankia sp. KB5. Taxonomy (NCBI): domain Bacteria; kingdom Bacillati; phylum Actinomycetota; class Actinomycetes; order Frankiales; family Frankiaceae; genus Frankia; species Frankia sp. KB5. The sequence goes on from NZ_MRUJ01000068.1 coordinate 1,656, forward strand.
ACCGTCGACGAGGCCATCATGGTGGCCGACGGTGACCTCAAGGCCGCGCTCGGCCTGCTCGACGCCCGCCACGTCGCGGGTGACGCGACGCTGGCCACGCAGCTCGCCCAGCGGGCTCGCGCCCGGTGGCGGTCCCATGCCCCGAAACGACTACCCGAGCTCGCCGAGGCCGTCGCGGAACGGGCCACCCGGCTCGGTGAGGTCGCGTTCCTGCTCGAACCCGACCTGAAGGAATCCCGCGGCGGGCTGCGTGACGTCCATGCCCTGCACGCCCTCGCGGCGGCCTGGGTCGCCGAGTCCCCTCCCGCGCGGGTGATCGCCGCCGGTCAGGTGCTGCTCGATGCCCGCGGCGAGATCCGCCGGCTGAGCCGGGGACGAGCCCACGATCGGCTCCTGCTCCAGGACTCCGAGTCGCTCGCCACCATGCTCGGCTACGCCGACGCGTTCGCGCTCGCGCACGCGGTCGCCGACGCCGGACGCGCCATCTCCTGGACCTGGGACACCACCTGGTACCGGGTCGCGGCCGGCCTGCGGTCGGTGGCGCGGTGGCGCGGTGGCGGCCGGCGGCCGGCCCGCCGCCCCCTCGGCGAAGGGGTGGTCGACCAGGACGGCGAGGTCCAGCTCGCCCGGGACGTCGATCCGGCGAAGGACCCGGTCCTGGTGCTGCGGGCCGCCGCCGCGGCCGCACGAAGCGGGCTCCCGTTGGGCCGCTACGCCGTCGACCGGCTGGCCCGGGAGGCCCCACCGATGCCCGACCCCTGGCCTGACGCCGCCCGTGACGCGCTGGTCGCGCTGCTGGCCACCGGCGACGCGGCCGTGGGGGTGCTGGAATCCCTCGACCAGGTGGGGCTGCTCGTCCGGCTCATCCCGGAGTGGGCGGCGGTGCGCAGCAGACCGCAACGCAATCCCTACCACCGCTATACCGTCGACCGGCATCTGATGGAGGCTGCGGCGCGGGCCGCCGCGCACACCCGCGAGGTGGACCGGCCGGATCTGTTGCTGCTCGGCGCCCTCCTGCACGATATCGGTAAGGGCTTCCCCGGCGACCACACCGACGCGGGCATCGTGCAGATCGAACGGATCGGCCCGCGGCTGGGTCTGCCGCCCGAGGACGTCGACGTGCTTGTCGCCATGGTCCGCCACCACCTGCTTCTCGGCGAGGCCGCGACCAGGCGGGACATCGACGATCCCGGGACAATCGCGAGCGTCGCCGCGTCCGCCGGCAGCGTGCGGATCCTCACCCTGCTGCACCGACTGACCGAGGCCGACTCCCGGGCCACCGGTCCGACCGCGTGGAACGCCTGGAAGGCGCGGCTGATCGGTGACCTCGTCGAGCGGGCCCGAGCCGTCCTCGGCGGCGAGCGGGTCCCGTGTCCCCCGAGCCTCGACGATCGGCAGCGTGGCCTACTCGCGCTGCCCGACGAGCACGTCGTCCAGGTCAATCCGCTGCCGGACGAGGGCATGTTCGAGATCGTGGTGGTCAACGCCGACCACGTCGGGCTGCTGGCGATCATCGCTGGTGTCCTCGCGCTGAACCGATTGGACATCCGGCGGGCCTCGGCCCGGAGGAACGGCGGTCGGGCGCTGCTGCAGGCCGCCGTGGCGGCGCCGCACGAACGGGTACCGGAACCGGCGCGGTTGCTCGCCGACCTGCGGGCCGCGCTCGCCGGCACCCTCGACGTCGCCGGTCGGCTCGCCGCCCGGGAACGCGACTACGCCCGGGCCAGGCGGTGGACCACGCCCGGCGCCCCTCAGGTGATCTTCGATGACGACCTGGGATCGATGACCGTGATCGAGGTGCGCGCCCCAGACCAGGCCGGCGTGCTGTACCGGATCGTACGGGCGCTGTCCGGGTTGCGACTCGATGTCGCCACCGCCATCGTCGCGACCCTCGGACTAGACGTGGTGGACGCCTTCTACGTGCGGGAGGCCGATGGTGGTCCGGTGGCGGACGGCGGACGGCGCCGTGAGATCGCGGACGCGATCCTCGCGGCCCTGGGACCGATGGAACCCATAGACCGCGCGGAACCGGCGGGCCGGACCACACAGACGTGATCCAGCCCGCCGGGATCCGCTCGGACCGAGCGTCAGCACCGTCGTGGGAGACGCTATGATGAGCAGGCACGTTGGGAGGCTTCGCCTAGTCCGGTCTATGGCGCCGCACTGCTAATGCGGTTGGGGGCATACACCCCCTCCGGGGTTCAAATCCCCGAGCCTCCGCGTCGACCAGGCGTTTTGAACATACGTTCGAGACGCCCGGTCTGTCCTTAAGATCAAAATGGCCGGTGGATGGAACGTGGATGGAACAAACGGCGTGGATCTTCATCCGGCGCCTGTTCCCCGGCTCCGCCGGGGGACGAACTCCTCGATCACCACCGCCGCAGCCTCCGCCAACTCCTCGGCCACGACCGCGTAGACATCTCGGGTAAAGTTCGACGAAGCGTGACCGAGCACATCGGCGACCAGCTTCATGTCAACTCCGGCCGCGAGGAGCATCGTTGCCGCCCCGTGTCGAAGGTCGTGAAAACGGATCGGGGGAAGGGGCATCGCCGCGGCGTCTGTACTGCTTCTTCGCCATCGAGGTCGGCTCTCGCTCCGTCCACATCCTCGGGGTCACCGCCCACCCCGACGGACCGTGGAGCACCCAACAAGCCCGGAACCTCCTCCTGGACCTCGGTGACCGGGCGGCCGACTTCCGGTTCCCGGTCCGTGACCGCGCCGGACAGTTCACCGCGTCGTTCGACGCGGTCCTCGCCGACGCCGGCATCACCGCGATCAGGATCCCACCCCGGACCTCGCGGGCGAACGCCTACGCGGAACGGTTCGTCCGAACCGTCCGGACCGAGGTCACCGACCGGATGCTGATCTTCGGTGAACGGCACCTGCGCGTTGTCCTGGCCGAGTACGCACGGCGCTACAACGGACGACGCCCCCACCGCGGCCGCGACCTTCAACGACCACGGCCCGACCACCCCGCCGCGGACCTGAGCCAGGAACGGATCAAACGTCAGCCCGTCCTCGGCGGCCTGATCAACGAATACGAACGAGCCGCCTAAAAGACCAGGCCAACGCCGGTGGCCGAGTTCTCGCACCCCACACGCGGGCCTTCACCCCCGGCCTGAAGACCGGAGCACTGGCCCGCACTCTGGTAGCAAGGAGTGGGAGGGCTCTGTAGCGGTCGGCGGCGACGTGTTCGAGAGTTTCTTTAGGGGCCCCCGTCACAGGTCATCTTCAACGGGGGCTGTCTGGTCTTTRTGGGCGCCGCGCATGGTGGGGAAGAGGACGACGTCGCGGAGGGTCGGGGCGCCGGTGAGCAGGGCAACGAACCGGTCGATGCCGAGCCCGAGGCCGGACATCGGGGGCATCCCGTATTCCATGGCCTCGATGAAGTCCTCTTCGAGCATCATGGTCTCGTCGTCGCCGGCCTCCCGCAGCGCGGCCTGTTCCTCAAGCCGCTGCCGCTGCTCGGCGGGGTCGACGAGTTCGGAGTAAGCCTTGACGATCTCCACGCCGTTCACCACGACCTGGAACATGTCAAGCGCGGTGGGGTCGGTGTCGCTGCGCCGGGCCAGCGGGACCAGTTCCGCCGGGTGGTGCACGAGGAAGCACGGCTGGACGAGATCGGGTCGGACCGTCTTCTTGTAGAGCAGGTCTACCAGGCCGGCGTAGGACGGGGAGGTCCCRACGTCCAAGCCGAGCTCGGCCACTCGGGCACGCAGAGTGGGAAGATCGCGGACAACGGTAAGGTCGATGCCGGTGCGCCGCTCCACCTCGGCCCGGTAGTCGATCTCCGGCCAGTCTGCGCCGAAGTCGAGCTTGACACCCTCGTAGGTAACCGCCCGGGTGCCGAGGACGTCGTCGAGGACCGTGAGGATCAGTTCGCGGACGAAGGCCATGTTGTCGCGATAGTCCCAGTAGGCGGCGTACCACTCCAGCATCGTGAACTCCTGGAGGTGCGAGGAGTCCATGCCTTCGTTGCGGAAGTTGCGGCCAAGTTCGTAGACGCGGTCATAGGCGCCGACGACGATCCGCTTGAGATAGGTCTCGGGGGAGATCCGCAGGTAGAAGTCCTCACCGAGGGCGTTGTGCCTGGTGATGAACGGGCGGGCCGCGGCACCGGACGCTGCCTCTTGCAGAATCGGGGTTTCGACTTCGAGAAAGTCGTTGTCGTCAAGGAGACGGCGAATCCGCCTGATGATGTTCGCTCTGGTCTGGAAGCGTTCCCGGGACTCGGCGTTGACAAGCAGGTCGAGGTAGCGGCGGCGGTAACGAGCCTCGACGTTGGACAGGCCCTGCCACTTGTCCGGAAGGGCACGTACGGTCCGGTTCAGCACCGTCATCTCGGAGATGGCGACGGTCCGTTCGCCGCGGCGGGTGGTGTAGAGGCTGCCGGCGATCCCGACGAAGTCGCCGATCTTCACGGCCCGGGACCATTCCTTGACGACCTCGGCGCCCAGATCGGTCTTGGACAGGGAAACCTGCACCCGGCCGCTACGGTCCTGGAGATGCCCGAAGATCAGCCCGCCCATACGGCGCCACAGGACCACGCGGCCGGCGAGACGGACAGCCGTCCCGTCGGGAGCGGCTGCGGCATCGGCCGCGACCGCGTCGGTCCGGTAGCCGGACCGCGGCCCCGCCGCCTCGGTTACCCCGGACTCCTCGATCGACATCAACACACCCTCTTGCCGCAGAAAGCACCAGCTAGCCACGAGGGTGGCGTTTCGTGAACGCTCCCGGGCGGGCCAGATGACGGATCGCCATCCTGCAGATGACTACTCCAGAGATGACTGCCCCAGCCTACCGACCCTCAGCGAACCGCAGCCGGCGTAGCCCATCCCGACAGTAGTCGATCATGGCTTCCACCAGATGCCGGTCCCGACGCCGGGCCGGTCGAATGGGTCGCCTGCCGCCGGCGCGGCGGCGCGTCCGTCCATGTCGTGCGCGGGGGGACTGGCGCGCACGGGCGGTTGCTGCGCCGGGTACGCCCCGATGTCCTGCACGTCAACCGGTGTGTGCCGTGGGCGTGCGCGCCGATGCTGGCCGCCGGCCTGACGGCCGGAGTGGCCGGTTGCGATCTGCGGGTCGTCGCCGTCGATCAGCTTCCGCAGCAGTGATCGACGGCGCGACCGGGCTGCTCATGCCCGCCGGCGACCCGGCCGCCCTGGCCGCTGCGCTGTGCCGGCTGCGGGATGATCCGGTCCTGCGCCACCGGCTGGGGAATACGGGCACGCCAGGCGGCCGTGAGCACCTTCACTGACCACCAGATGGCCCGCGCCTACCTCACGCTCTGGGAACGGTGCCGCTCGCAGCCGCGGGCCTCTCGCCTGCGGCCCGAACCGCCGCGCCCATGACCTTGAACTGACCGCGCATCTGCGGAGCATGTCGGCGAGACRCTCGCCAGCACAGGCCTGGGCGGGTTCGAGTTCTCACCATGCCGGCAGTCTCGCGCTTTCCAGCAGGCCCGAGAACTTGTCCTGGCAGCCGACCGCCAGACACCTGCGCGTAGCGGACCGCGGGCTCGGCACCGTAGGCTCCGTTCAGGATGGCAGTACGCACCGTGCCGGGCTGCAAGCGCCGCCCGGGCGACACGCATCATGGCCGCGTTCCTGCGGGAGCACGCCGGCTGGGTGAGCACGGTGTTGCTGCCGGCTTACACGCCCGAGCTGAATCCGGCGGAGGGGTGTGGTCCCAGCTCAAGCGCACCGCCCTGGTGAACCTGGCCGCCCRCAGCCTCGACGATGTCCACCAGGCGGCCAAACACGGACTGAAACGGCTGCGGTACCGGCCCGCGTTGCTGTTGGGGTTCCTCGCCGAAACCGGCCTGGGCTGGGAGGAGCTGCGGCCAACATGACTCCAGGCATTGAAGCTCAGTACCTGTGAGTGATGGCTGGCGTTGCGCCACTCGCGTTATCCTGACCCGGCTGAGTAGCGATCAGGTATGGCTGATGGGGACGTTTCGGGTATGACTGACGGGGACGTTCTTGACGGCAACCGGGCAAGGCGGCGTGAGCCGCGCCGTGGTCCGGAGCCTTTCGGCTCAGGCCGGGACCAGCCGCGCGACCCAGACCGGGAGCAGGCGAGCACGGCACACGCCAGGCCAGGGTGGCCGCTTCCGCCGGTTCCTGCCGGGCACCGGTGAGAGGGGTGGGTGTGAGTGCGGCGCCGCGTGCTGCGGAAGGGGGCCATGYCCGGCGAGCCGCCGGCCGCCGGCCACCGTTGATTCATCCGCTGAATCCTCACCCCGGCGGACCTCGATTCCGCTACTTTCCCGGTCGTCGGAATATCTCGTCGATGAATATCGGGGAGAGATCAATCACGGGTCCGGCTCCCCGACGAAACCTCCCGACGCCCGGTCCCGGGGCCTGGCTGAACTGTTGGCTGGCGGAGGAAACAGGAGGCTGGTAGGCACCGTGTTCTATGATGTTCTGCTGATCATTTTTCGGAACATGGAAGGCGCCGTGGTAGTCGTGTCCTCCCGGATGCGCCACCCGGTGCGGACCGTCCGCTGGATGTTCAACGGACTGTTCCAGCCGCCCGCCGGCTGGCGACGCCTATGTCTGCTTGCCGCGGTTTCAGCATTCAGTCTGGGGATGGTCGGGCTCTGGCAGCTGTCCCGAAGCCCCGGCGCCGGCCTCAGCGCCACCGACATCGCCTACGGCAGCCTGGGGCTTTTCTTCGTCCAGCCACCAGACCTACCCAATGATGTCGGTCTCCCGATCTCCTTTGAGATCGCCCGCTTCCTGGCGCCTGCGGCCACTGCTTATGTACTCGCGGATACGCTGGTCAAACCGATGGCCGCCCTCCAGGCCACGCTGTCCCGGGGGCACGCGGTCATCTGTGGCAGCGGACCGACGGCGCTTGCCTTCGCGGAACGCCTGCGGGCCGCGTCCCGCCAGGTTGTACTGATCGATGACGTCGACAGTATCGAAATCGCGGAACACGCCCGCCGTCTTGGTCTGGTCCTGCTACGAGGAGATGCGCGTCGCGGGGATGTGCTACGGCGGGCTGGCGTGGCCCGGGCCGACCAACTGTACGTGTGTGGGACTGCGTCCGGATATAACGCCGCTGTCGTCGCGGCGGCGGAGCAGGTGTCACGCCAGCGCCACCGCCCGCTGACATGCTACGCGGAGGAGTCGGATCCTGACGTGCTCGACGCCCTGTGGACGCTTCTGCTCGGCAGGGAACACATCGGTCGTCTCACGGTCGAGTTCTTCAACACCGCCCGTCTCGGTGCAAGTCTTCTGCTCGACGACGAACGGATCGCGTTCGCGCCCCTTGGTCTGTCCGTCGTGATAGTGGKCATGGGCCCGTTCGGCCGGGAGCTGCTCCTGGAACTCGCGCGGCGCCGCAGAGAGGTAGGTGCGACGTCGCGGATGCAGGTGACCCTCATCGACAAGAATGCCAGCGGTGTACTGAGGCTGCTGCAGACCCGCTATGGCCTCGTCGAGGCGATGGTAGACACCATCTGCCAGGATACGGGTTCCGACGAGGTCGACCTGAATGGTCTTCTGGATGGATACGCCCCGGAAGGAGCCATGCAGTTGGTGTTCATCTGCTACGAGGACGAGGAACTGGCGTTACGCAAGGCTCTTGCGGTGTCCCGGCTGCCCGGACACCGCAAGGTGATCGTTCGGGTGGATCGCATGACTCCCTTCGGGCAGGCCTTCGGTAGCGGTGACGGCGCGCGACCGCTGGACATCCTCTACCGCGGCCTCACCGTTTTTCCACTGCTGGACCGCGTCTGCGATCCCGACCAGCTACAGGATCCCCAGGTCGAACAGCTCGCCAAAGGAATACACCGAGACTACTGCCGGCGGCGGATGGAAGCCGGCGAAAGACCGGAAGAAAACCGCGCGCTCGTCGCCTGGGAAAATCTCTCGGAGGATTTTCGCAACGCCAACTACGAACAAGCCCGCGACATCCGCCGAAAACTCGACATGATCGGCTGTGGAATCGTTGCCGGCGCTGTCCGAGACGATCCTTTTTCTTTCAGTGTGACCGACGCGCAGCACAACGAGGTTGAAATTCTCGCGAAGCGGGAACACGAGCGGTGGATGGTCGAGCGACAGGCTAACGGGTGGCGGTACGGACCCCACCGGGACAACGATCGAAAAACTCATCCCATGCTTGTACCGTGGGACGACCTTGATGCCCCCAGTCGCGAGAAGGACCACGAGACCATCAGGCTGATACCGATGATTCTGGCCGAGGCGGGATTCCATATTGTCCGTCGACGCAGCTGACCTGCCGACCGTTTGACCCCGCCCTTCCGTGACCTGGATGCATTTCGTCGAGTCAATTTCTCCTTCGGCTATCCGATAGGCGATGCCGTTCCGGATGCCGCCACCCGCCGCTTTTCGAAAATACTCCACCCCGGCGACATTCTCGGGCGCTGGGGCGGGGACGAGTTCGTCATCCTCACCGGACCCGTTACCGCGGCCGAGGCCGCGACCCTGGCCGAGCGGCTCATCTCCTCCCTGGACGGACCGCTGGACGTGCACGGTCATCGGATCAGCATGTCAGTGAGCGCCGGAGTGGCCCTGTCGGCCGGGCCGTCTCCGACCGGCCAGGCACGCTCACCCGAACCTGCGCTCGGTTTACCGATCCCGGCCGACGCTGCCGAGGTGGGTGACGCCATGGTGGAGCTGGCGGGTACGGAGGTGATGCGCACCCGGGCGACGGCACGCACGGTCGGGCGGGAGCATCGTCCTCGCGACTCGCCATGAATCGTCATGGTGGTTTCTGCGCCACCACGTATTTCGACCACAACACCAAGTAGAAGAACTCCCCGTCGGCCGGTCCCGCTTCCCGCTTTTCCACGCCGTATCTTCCATACATGCGTTTCACCCTCACCGTCCGCGATGCCACCCGGAATTCCAGCACGGACGTACTACTGACCGCCGCCCCGGAAACCCCACTCCGTGCGGTGGCCGGGGCGATGGCCGCCGCTGTCCGCCCGCAGCGGCGTACTCCCACACCGGCGCGGGCCGGGACCTCGATCAACGTCTCCGGTACCGTCCGTCCGCTCGACCCGGAGACGACCCTGGCCTCCTCGCCGCTGCGTGAGGGTGCGGTGGTGAGCCTTGATGCCGCGGTGTCCCGGCGGGTCCGCGGGACGGGCCTGGTCGACCTGATGATCATCGGCGGACCCGGGGCGGGCGACATTCATCACCTGCCGGCGGGTGAGTTCACCGTCGGCTCGGGACCCGGCTGCACTGTCACGCTAGGGGGTCACAGCAGCGACGAGCCCGCGCTGACCATCCGGATCGAGGTCGACGGTCGGTGCACCGTCACAGCCGGTCCGGGCGCGGCCGTCCTCGGCGACCACCCATCGTTGCCTGCCGGCACCATCCTGGCCGCGGTGCGGATCGCCCCGGTGACGTTGCTGCTCGTGCGGCCCGCACCGCTCACGGTGCTGACCCGCCCGTCCGTCTCCGCTCCTGGCATGCTCGACGTCAACCGTCCGCCTCGCCTGCATCCGCCGGAGCGGGAGTCCGTCTTTGTCCTGCCGGCCGCACCCGCCGAACCCCGCCGTGTCCAGGTTCCGGTGCTCACGACGGTGCTGCCGCTTGTCGCCGCCCTGGGCATGGCAGCCCTGCTGCGGACGGTTTACGTTCTGCTCTTCGCGGTGCTGGCGCCGGTGAGCCTGGCCGCCTCCGTGGTGAGCGGCCGACGGCGGGAGGGCCGGGAGTTCCGTGCGGCCATGGCCCGCTACCGGCAGGAGCGGGACGACGTCGAGGCCGCGGCTCGTGCCGCGCTTGCGGCGGAATGCGCCGAGCGTCGTCGCAGCCACCCCGATCCGGCAAGTCTGCTCGCCACCGCTCAGGGACCGACTGCGACGCTGTGGGAGCGGCGTCGTCATGACCCCGACCACCTGCACCTGAGGTTCGGCACGGCCGACCTGCCAAGCAGGGTCCGGACCACGGACCCCTCCCCTGTCGCCGTCACGCCCCGGCAGCCCCCGGCCTGGGTCGCTCCCGATGTCCCCGCCGTCATTGCTCTGGCCGAGCGGGGAGTGCTCGGCGTCACCGGTCAGGGCATGTTGCCGCAGCTTCTCGGCAGCTGGCTCGTCATCCAGGCCGCTGTCCTGCACAGCCCTCGCGATCTCCGGATCTGTCTACTGATTGGCTCCACAGGCATCGTCGATGCCTGGCGATGGATCCGCTGGCTGCCGCACTGTCGGCCGTTGGTAGAGGAGAAGGCCATTTTCGTCGGAGCCGACGAGGTCAGCCGCTCCCGCCGGATCGCCGAACTTACATCCTTGATCGAGAGTCGCCGCGCCCATCCGCCCGAGGCACCCAGATCCGCCCCCGACATCCTGGTCGTGCTGGACGGGGCCCGGATGCTGCGCTCCGTTCCCGGGATGACGACCGTGCTACGTGGCGGACCGGCGGTCGGCATCCACATCATCTGCCTGGAGGCCGACGTCCGGGACCTTCCGCCCGAATGCCGGGCCGTTGTCGAACAGGACGGCGACGAGTTGTTGATGCGGCAGGATCGGTCAGCCGTGATCAGACATGTCTGCCCAGACCTTATCGGTCTCACCGGCCTGCCCAGTCTCACCGACCAGGCCGGTCTCACCGGCCAGGCCGGAGCACCGGCCGTCGATGCCGCGGGACTGGCCTCCGCGGCCGACTGGTGTGAGTCGGTCGCCAGAGCCTTGGCGCCGCTGCGCGACGCCGGTGACGACGACTCCGAGGGCCTTCCCTCCGCCGTCCGGCTCCTGGACATCCTCGGCGCCGACCCACCCACGCCGAAGGTGATCCAAGATTTCTGGTCATCGGTGCCGCAGCCGCCCCGGGGCGCGGCGAGCAGGGCGGTACCAGTCGGGATCGGTGAGGGTGGGAGGTTCACGATCGATCTCTCTCGCGACGGACCGCACGGGCTGGTCGCTGGCACGACCGGGGCGGGAAAGTCCGAACTGCTGCAGACGATCATTGCTGCGCACGCCGTGATGTACCGCCCGGACGAGATGATCTTCGTGCTGGTTGACTACAAGGGAGGCAGCGCGTTCGCCGAGTGCACCGCTCTCCCCCACACCGTCGGTATGGTCACCGACCTCGATCCGCACCTGGTTCGACGCGCGCTGAGCTCGCTCAGCGCCGAGCTTCGCAGACGGGAACGGATGTTGGCCGCGGCCGGAGCGAAGGACCTCGACGCCTTTCGACGTCTGCTCCCTCACCCCATCGAGCGTCCGACGATTCCCCGCCTACTTCTGGTCGTCGACGAATTCGCCACGCTAGCCCGCGAACTACCCGAATTCGTCGCCGGATTGGTCAACCTGGCCCAACGCGGACGGTCGCTCGGGATCCATCTCCTGCTGGCCACCCAACGCCCCGCGGGGGTGGTGTCACCGGAGATCCGGGCGAATACGAACCTGCGCATCGCGTTGCGGGTCACCGACGCGGCGGAGAGCGAGGACGTCGTCGGCTGCCCGGCCGCTGCCCTGATCAGTCCGGCCACTCCCGGTCGGGCGGTGGTACGCACCGGCCCGGGCATCACGACAGCCGTTCAGACCGGGTGGATCGGTGGACCGGATCCGGTCACCAGACCAGGCAGAGACGGCTCGTCCGGAATTCCTGTGCCCAGGGTCACCCCGCTACCGTGGCCGGAACCGGACGACGCTCCACGTCGGGATGCCGACACGTCCCAGGTGGTGCCGGCGCCGTCGGACGGACCGCCGTCGGAAGACGTGTCCCTGGCAGAGCCGCGCACCGACCTGGCTGCTCTGGTCTCGGCAGTACGGGAGGCCTCGACGAGGCTCGGGATCTCTCCGATACCCAGTCCGTGGCTTCCCCCGCTCCCTGAGCGGATTACCCTCGACTCCCTCGTCGGGGCGACCGCCGGCCRCACCGGCCCGAGCGACCACACCGGCCCGAGCGACCACACCATCGCYGCGGATGGCTACGGCCGCCGTCCGGCGGGCTCCAACCGTCCGGCGGGCTCCAGCGGATCCCCCGGGCTCCACGCGGACGGTCTCGTTCGGCTCCCTCCCGTCGCCATCGGGCTGGCCGATCACTGTGACCGTCAGCTTCAGCTGCCCTTCACGATCGATCTGGAACACGGCGGCCACCTCATGATCGTCGGCTCGCCACGGACCGGGCGCTCGACCGTGTTGCGCACCGCTGCCGGCGCCCTCGCCACCGCCCTGCCCGTCGGCGAGCTCCATCTCTACGGACTGGACTGCGGCGGCAACGCCCTGGCACCCCTCGCGGACCTGCCGCACTCCGGTGCCGTGGTGAGCCGGGACGATCCCGAGCGGGTCGCGAGGCTCCTCGCCCGTCTGGCCAATGAGATCAGCGAACGGCAGACGATCCTCTCCCGGAAAGGCTTCATGGATCTTGCCGAGGCCCGGCGGTCGTGGCGGCCGTCCCCCGGCGATGCGGGCGACGCCATGCGCCCATCGCCGTACCTGGTGCTGCTCGTCGACCGGTTCGAAGGATTTCTGGCCGCGTTTGAGGACGTCGACGGAGGAATACTCGTCGACCAATTTCTGCGGCTGGTGCGCGAAGGTCAGGCGGTGGGCCTGCGAGTGATCATCACTACCGATCGACGAGGGTTGATCGGGCGGCTGGCGTCGCTCGTCGACGAACGACTACTCCTGCGGATGGCCGACCCTTCCGACTACGCACTCGCCGGCCTGTCCCCGTTCGACGTGCCCGGGACGCTGCCCGCCGGACGTGGGGTCGCGGTCGGAGGTCGGTTCCCCAGTCCCGTGGAGACACAGATCGCGCTGCTCGACGCGGACCCCACAGGCCGGGCTCAGGTTGCGGCACTGCGGGCGGTGGGCTCTCGGGCGATGTCCCATGCGGGCCGATCTGTGGAGGTGCCGCGAAGGCTGCCGGAGCGCTTCGATCGTCGTCCTTTCCGGATCGACGCGCTGCCCTCCCTCGTCACATCCGAGCAGATGGAACGCGCGCCCGGGCGGTCGCGGAGATCCGTGGCGGCGGCCATGCGCCCAGAAAATCGATCTTCGCTGCACGTGCCGATCGGAATCGGAGGGGACGAGCTGGAGATCGTCGAGGTGGATCTGGATGCCGACAGTCCCGGTTTCATGATCAGCGGCCCGCCACGATCCGGGCGCAGTTGCGTTCTACTCACGCTGGCGTTGTCACTCCTTACCGAGGGTGCCCGAATCGTCGCGTTGACGCCGCGTCCGTCGCCCCTTCGTTCCCTCGCCCACCGACCCGGTGTCGTCGCCGTTCTGGACGGAACCATGAACCTCGTGGAGGAGGCGGGAAGCAACAGCACCGGCCGTCACGGCGGCCGCGGGCGGGGTGAGTCAGCCGTCACGCCGAAGACCCGTCGGACCGACACCGCCCGGTCGCTGACCGACCTGCCAACCGGCCTGTCAGGGGACGAACCTCTGGTCGTCCTCGTCGACGACGCCGAACTGGTCGGTGAACGGGCCGCGGCCGAACTGGCGGCCTTCTGGCAGGCCGCACGCGACGGCGGCGGCGTGTTGATCGTCGCTGGTACGACCGAGGAGCTGCTGGGCCAGTACCGCGGATTCCTCGTCGACGTCCGCCGCGGTGGGTACGGGCTGCTCCTGGCCCCGGGGCGGCCGAGTGACGGCGAACTGCTCGGAGTCCGGCTGTCCCGCACGATCGGCGGCCCCGCGCCTCCAGGTCGCGGGGTGCTGGTGCGCCGCGGAGCCGTCCTTCCTGTCCAGGTCGCCTGTCCCCCGACACCCAACCTGCTCACGTCCCCCTCTGCTCGAGTCCCGAAAGGAACAATGCCGTGCGAACCGTGACCACACCAGCGGCCCAACAGGCGGCCGGGCGGATGAGCCGACAGCTACCCGATCTGCAGGCGACCACGACAAATCTGATCAATCATGGCAATACGTTGGCGGACCCGCGAAACTGGGAGGGCCCGAAGGCACAGGTTTTTCGTGCTCAGGTCTGGCCGGAGGTGCAGAGCGCGCTGACCGACCTGCGGACGAACCTCGCCGAGCTCGCCCGCGGCATCACCGAGATCAACCGCCGAACCGCCGCGGCCGGAAGCTGACGGATCACCCCCGGGACCGTGCCCTCCCGGGACCACTGTCCACTGCGCCGTTCGCTCTCTTCCATGCCATCGAGGCGCTTTGCCGCCGAGACGGCCGTCCAGATCCCCGTCACCGGAGCACACCATGACCCAGCCGTCCGATGTCACCGTCCGCAGCACGCCACAAGCCGTGACCGCCATCGCCGATCTCACCACGATCATCAACGGCCCGCTGCTCACCCATTTCGACGAGCTCCGCGCCGCGGCGAAGGTACTGATCGACCCGGAGAGCTGGGACGGCCGTAGCGCGGTCGATTTCCGGACCACCGTCTGGCCGGGATACGACCGGACCCTCACCGAACTGCACACCCAGCTGGATCAGCTACGTGCGCGGCTCGCCGAGATTCAGAACGAGATCCAGAGTGCCGGATGACCAGACCACTCCGGGGTCGGTCCGGCCTCGGTGTGTGGCCAGCGCCGGTGTTCCGCGGATGCGGGAATGGACAAGGTGGTCGATCGAAGATACGCCTGCCCTGGTACGCCGCGACACTGGACACTTTTAGGGATAACTCAACGTAAGAATAAATTTGGACATTTAGCATCGGAACGACATCAGATGCCCACCTTGAGTAATGTATCATAGATCTTTCATCTCAAAATTTCCTCTATGCAACCACGCTGGTACGATTACAGCGGGTTCGTCCTTCTGTCGCCGTCCAGGCACAGCAGCGCGAGGAGGCCGGGTGTCCACTGCACGAGATCGACGTGCGGGCATCCAGGCGGCTCGGCGCCGCTCCCGCAAGTCCCGTCAGCTCGCCCCAGTCCAGAGCCTGGAGCGCCGGCATCCACGGCGGAGACATACCATCGACCGGATCCAGGTAATGGTCACAAGAAGGTCAGGGAACTGCTGCTTCGCYCTGGAAACCGGCTTCCAGCGACCTAGCATGAGCGCCACGCAACCGGGCACGAGGCCGTGCCCGGAGTGCCCATGCGCCCGACCCTGCGCCTGATCGGGRACGTTCATGTCCACGCCGCTCCCGCCACCATCGACACCACTTCGATCCGCGCGGCCGTCCTCGCCGCCGGCATCGATGACGTCCGCCTCTCCGGCGGCGGCACCGCGGTCACGACGGCGGCTTCCGCGTGCCGGCGACCCTCCCTATCGGATGGTCGATGACAGGGCCGGGAGTGTGCCGGCCCGCCAGCCGGTGCCGGTGGTMTCCGCGGAGCTGCGGTCTCGGGAACGGCTGCGCGCAGCCGGGGCCATCGCTGCGATCGCCGGTGTCGTCCTCGGCGTTCCGGTCGTACTGATCCTGGTACTGGGTCCACCGCTCCAGAGCAGGGACGGAACCGGCGCGGTCGTCCGAGCCATCCTGGCCCTGCTCTTCTGGGCCGCCTGGCTGCACTTCACCGCCTGTCTCATCGCGGAATGCCGAGCCGAGCTGCGCGGTACCGGCCTCGCCCCGCGGATACCGCTGGGCGGCGCCCCCCAGAACCTCGCCCGCCGTCTCGTCGCCACATCCGTGTTGTTCTCCGGGACGACGGTTCTGGTCGCCCCGATGACATACGCCCGGGCCCCCGCCGTTCCGCCTGCGCCCGGCCGGATGGGGACGGCAATGCCGGTATCGACGACCTCGGCGGCCCTGGTCGCTCCGCGGCCGGCTCCGGACGACAGGGCGCCCGCGCTCACGAGGGGTGATCGGGCTCCGGTGACCACGACAACGGATCCCGGCGCCGGCGCACCGACCCAGCAGACCTGGCCGTCACGGCCGGAACCGGGGAGCAGCCCGGCTGGCCCGGCTGGCCGCATGACACCGCGTGTCCGCCACGCCGAGTTGATCAGTCCGATCGCGGATCCGAACGGCCGGCTCATGCCCAACGGGCGCATGATGAAGCTCTACGAGGTGCGACCTGCCGAGGGACGCCACCACGACACCCTCTGGGGCATCGCGGAGCGCTTCCTCGGTGACGGTCTACGGTATCGGGAGATCTTCGACCTCAACGAGGGTCGTGCCCAGCCRGACGGCCGCACGCTGTCCAAGCCATCGCTCATCCATGCCGGCTGGGTGCTGCTGCTGCCCGCCGACGCGCAGGGCGAGGGCCTGCAGACACTGCATGTACCGGACTCCGTCCCGGGATGGCCTGCCGCCGAAACGGGTACCGCGCCCCCCACCCCCGGCGGCTACGACCTCACTGACCTCGACAACCACGGCCCCGGCGACCCGGGCCTCGATGATCCAGAACCCAGCTATCCCGATTTCGAAGACCCCGGGCCGGGGGACAGCGACGGTCGTCTCGGCGCCTCTCGTGCGCTGGCAGTCCTGGATGACACGGCCCCGGTCGTCTCGGCGCGGAACACCGCGGTGGTCACCGGTGGCCCCACTACACCCGGCCTGCTCACGTCCGACTCCTTCGGACCGTCCTCCCAGGGTCTGCTGGGGATAGYAGCCGCCAGCCTGCTCGCCGCCGGAGTCATGGTGGCGTTGTCCACACGCCGGGCGGGGCCGGCGAGCCCCCCGGAGGACGAGACAGAGCGCGCGCTGCTCCTGGCCGCCGACACGGATGCCGCCCGATTTGTCGACCGCTCACTGCGCGTTCTGTCTGCCGGCCTGACCGATCTGGGACGTCTGCTTCCCCCGGTGTACGCGGCGATCCTCACCGACGACCTGCTGATCCTGCACATGGCACCCGCGGAGGAGGAGCCTCCACCGCCCCCATGGACCGTTGGCGAGGCGCCCGGGTCCTGGCGGATCGAGCGGATGCCCGGTCTGCCCGGTGACCAGCCGGCCCAGATGATCGCCCAGATGACGGCCGGCGTGCCGGCTCCGTTCCCGGCCCTCGTCACCTTCGGCCGGGACGACGCCGGGTCACGCATTCTCGTCGACCTGGAAGGCGCTCCGGGCATCATCAGCCTGATCGGCGACCTGGACGTCGCGACGGAGGTCGCGATCGCCGTGGCGATCGAGCTGGGAACCAACGTGTGGTCGGATGATCTGCGGGTCTGTCTGGTGGGTTTCCCGGCCGACACCGGAGCCGACCTGACGACGATCGCACCCGCTCGGGTCTGGACAGCGGACGACCTGAGCGCCGTCCTCGACGAACTCGCCGGACCACAGGACGACGCCGGTCGCACCGGCGTCGATCCGGCACCGGCAGACCCGCCGACCGTCACCGCGGGCGGCCGCGATCGGGTCACCGGCAATCCACGGGCGCTGGCACCCGATCTACTCATTCTCGCGGCCCCTCCCGCAGCCGCCGACGTCRCCCGGTTGACCAGGATGGCGAACGGGCGGGACGACGCCGTGGGAGTCCTCACCGTCGGCGACACCCCGGCCGCCCGCTGGCGCTTCACGGTCGAGTCGGACCGCCGCGTGTCCCTCGGCGTTCTCGGCGTCCAGGTACGGGCGCAGGCTCTGAGCATGACCGAGTACACCTCGATCACCGCGCTGTTCCATCGGGCCGATGCGGCGGGATCTCCCGCCCGGGCCTCGGGCAGCCTGCCGGACGAGAGTCTGCCGGACGAGGGCCCCCCACCACCCCCCGTATCACAGCCGCCCGCCGGACCGATCGTCGCCGGACCCACCGCGACCGGGCCGGCAACTACCCGGCCCGACGAGCCGACAAGGCCACCCTCACAACGCGGCTCCATGCCCGGGGCGCTGCCCTGGACGCCGAAACTCTCAGCCCTCACCGGGCCTGCCTTCCCCCAGCCGCTCTCGACCGTCCCCACTCCGGCAGGCCCACTCCCCGACCCCGGCTCTGCCACACCGGAGCCACGCGGAGCGGAACCGCAGGACATGCACGGTCGCGCCGCGGTCCTGCCCGGCACCGGATTCCCACCCACCATTTCCCCATCGGACGACGATCCGACGCGACCGCCCTCGAACGGCCGCCGGCTCCCCACCGAACCCCCGCCGCCCACGCCCAAGCCTCCCAGCCCTCCGCGAAGGACCGCATCGGCCGGTCCCGTCCTACCGACCACCACGGACACCGGCGACGCCCCCGAAGCCGCCGGTCTGCTGGCCCATCCGGGGCGACCGCTCATCCACCCGACGGATATCCCACGGGTACCACCCGTGGTCTACTTCGAGACGCCCCGGATGCGAGCGAACCGGCAGGGCCGCGTCCCGGCCGAATCGATCCAGCCCGGGACGGAGGCACCACCTGGACCCCCTGCCCCCCCGCCGCCAACCACCGGGTACCGGACCGCGATCCCACCCCGGCCGCCGATCCCGCCTCCGAACGAACGGCTGGCGGCGGACGCGCACCGTGCACCGCCTCAGACTGCTCGGGCGCGCTACGCCGACGGAGATACCACCGTCCCGGATGTCGGCGTTTCACGGCCCCCGACGGGGACGTCCGGGGCGGCGCCACAGCGTGTGCCGCTCGAAACCACGCCGCCCGCCGATCCCACCGCGCCCGCCGAGGCGCAGGTCCGGATTCTCGGACTGCCCACCGTCGAGGGTCCCGGGCGACCACCCGCCGAGCGCATCGACCTGTTGACCGAGGTCATCGTCTACCTCGCGCTGCACCGGGAAGGCGTGGACAGTCGGCTCCTCGCCGAGGAGATCTGGCCATCCGACACCACGGAGGAGATCGCCGACGCCGCGTTGACCGAAGCGCGCCAGTGGCTGGGGACCGATGCCAGCGGCTTGCCTCGGATCATGATCGGCCCGGATGGCCGGTGGTGGCTGAGTCCGGATGTGCGCTGCGACTGGGAACTCTTCGTGGCCTACACCCACCGGGCCGGTCTGCCGGGCAGCGACGCCGAGGCGGATCTGACGACAGCCCTGCGGATGGTCAGCGGTCCCCTGTGGACGGATCTGCCTGCCGGGCGGTACCGCTGGGCGACCACCGGGCCAATCGCCCGAAGCACCCGGGCGGGCGTGGTCGACGTGGCGCATCGCCTCGCCCAGCTGACGTTGGACTTCGGTGACACGATGACGGCGATGGCGGCCTGCCGCACCGGGCTACGGGCCGTGCCGACCTCCGAAGTGCTCTGGCGGGACCTGCTGCGCACGGTCGCCGCACGGGGTGATCGCCGGACTCTGCAGGCTGTGGCAACGGAGATGTACCGAACTATCGGTGTCGGCGGGGTGCGTCGCGGCGGGCGGGCCGAGGCCGAGACGGACGCACTGGTGCAGACCCTCCTGCCCGGATTCCGTCGCGGCCGGCGGTAGTGCCCGTTTCCGCTTCCGGGGCAGCCGGCAGAGGACCCGGCCTGATGGCTGGTCGCTGGTCGCCGGTGACGCTAGCCGACCTCGGGGATCTTGGGTACCCCGGAGATCTCCGAGGTACCGGGGTCCGCAGTGAACTCGGCAGCCGCAGCAGGAGAATCGGGACCGCGCAGCGCCGACGCGCAAACCGTGATCGCAACGAGCAGGACGAACACGACGACCATGGCGAACTGCAGGCCCGCCAGCTCGGCGAGCCCACCGATGAGAGCCGGCCCGCACAACCATCCGACATACCCGACCGTGCCGACCACGGCGATGGAGCTGCCCGTCGAAGATCCAAGCCGCCCCGTCGCGGAGAACACCGCGGGCAGCACGCAGGCGGTGCCGACGCCGAGCGTTCCGAATCCGACGATTCCCCCGACCGTGCCGAACGCCGAGGAACCGAGCGCAAGCATGAGCGCGAATCCCACCATCGCGGTCACGGCGAGGCCGCGGACCGTTCGGGTCGGGCCGAACCGTGCCATGGCGCGGTCCCCGAACAGGCGCACGACGAACATGCAGGAGGTGAAGGCCACAAAGCCGATACCCGCGATTCCGACGGCCGCTCCGGCCACATCGGTGAGGTAGACGGCGCTCCAGTCCGCTGCCACACCTTCGCAGAGGAAACTACCGAAGGCGATGACGCACAGTGCGACGAACGGCCGGGCACGGCTGCCGGTGCCGACGGGACCCCGGGGCATCGCTCTGTCGCTGTCCCCGTCCCAGCCATCTCGCCCGTCCCCCGGCGCGACTTCCGGTGCAGCGCCGTCGGGCAGCATCCAGGCCGTGGCGGGTAGGGCGGCAGCGAGACCCAACCCGCCGAGCACCGCGAACTGCACGCCGATCGGGACACTCAGAGCGGCCGCCGCCGAACCGATCCCGGCCCCGGACAGGGCACCCGCCGTCCACGCCGCATGGGCGGAGGTCATGATCGGCCGCTGGTAGCAGCGCTCAATCCCCACGGCCTGGGTGTTCAGGGAGATGTCGAGGCAGCTGCTGGTCGCCCCCCACAGGGCGAGCAGGGCGAACAGAGACCAGGGTCCCTCGACGAGCGGGACCAGAAGACCGGTGGCGCAGTAGGCGGGCAAACCTGCTCGCACCATGGTGATGCTGCCGTAGCGGGTGACCGCCAGACCGATCAGCCACAGTGTCAGAACCGCCCCGATCGGGGCGCCGAGCAGGGTCAGACCGAGCTGCCCGTCGCCGAGTTCGAGCCCCTCCTTGATTTGCGGTATACGCGGCGCCCAGCTCGCAAGCAGCAGAGCCAGCAGGAACAGCGAGCTCATCGTCGCCGCCCGGGCACGGAACAGTACTTGGGCATCGAAGGGCTGGCTCCGAGTCACGCGGCRCACGCCGCCCGGATCCATCAGGATGATCTCCAGCCGTCGATCTTCATGATGCGCACGCCGCGAGGAGAATTACC
This sequence comes from Frankia sp. KB5, assembly GCF_002099325.1. Lineage (NCBI taxonomy): Bacteria > Bacillati > Actinomycetota > Actinomycetes > Frankiales > Frankiaceae > Frankia > Frankia sp. KB5. The sequence goes on from NZ_MRUJ01000068.1 coordinate 22,284, forward strand.
CTGCGCCCCGGATCGTTACGCATCATTGCTCCATGCGACAATACCCGATAAGATCGAACAACGCTCTGGCGGCATCCAATTATGCTTCGACAGATCTAATTACGATACATAAAATCTAATTAAGTTACATAAATCCAATTATGATCGACGACACCCGATGACATCCCGATGTCACTATGAGGACCGCTCGACCATGAGGACCTCTCGGCAGCGGGCGCGAACGTGCCCGCCCGATCGGGCACGATGGCGTTCCCGCGGCCGTCGCGTCGGATACTGGCGGGGTGCGTCTGGTCATGCTCTCGGACACGCACCTCCCGGTGCGGGCACGCGAACTGCCCGCCGAGGCGGAGGATCGCCGGCTCAGGGAGGTCGTACTGCGCCGCCTCCCGCCGCGGCGGACGGTCAGCGGTTGACCGTCCGCCGCGCGCCCCACCGGCAACTCCTCCTGCCGGTGCCGCAGCTGCCGATTCGACGATGACCCCACATCTGTCCACACAATAAGCACATGATGAACTACGGAAAGCTACATCCCCCTCGGGGGATCGGTGCCACCCGTCGGGTGYTGTAAGCTGGCACCGCCGGCCACCACGGTGGCAGATCGCGCTCGTAGCTCAACGGACAGAGCATCTGACTACGGATCAGAAGGTTGGGGGTTCGAGTCCCTCCGAGCGCACATCAAACCCCCCCAACCGGACAGCCGGTTTGGGGATGTTCTGTATGGCGCTGGTCACGCTGGTGACGAGCGGCAGGTTGTGTTCGTCGATGCCGACCGTGCATGTGACGCGATTCACTCGTGCATCGTAGATGATCTCGAGGCCGTATGCGTCGAAAAGGTCTCTGAGTAGCTCGTCGGGCATGCGGGTGAGCTCGGCGCGGGTGACGGTTCCAAGGAGATCGAACAGGTCCGTGTCGCTGCCCGCCTGGGCTGGTGGGTGGGTGCGGAGGTGAGCCAGGTCGCGTCGCTTGGCTTCCTGATCGCTGCTGATCTGCGCTGACCGGCGGTTGATGTCCTGGAGAAGCTCAGGTTCGAGGTCGTCCGTGGTTTCGAGTGTGTTCAGAAGTCGACGTCGTCGCTGGCTGAGATCGTCAAGGGCGCGTTCCACCGCGTTGATCTTTTCCTGCCATTGCTGCCGGGCCTGTTTGTCGGCTTCGGCGATCTCGCGGTCGAAGAGGTGGCGGCGGTCCTGTCCGTAGACGCGGTCAGCGAAGAAGTCCAGGACGCCTTCGAGGAGGACGCGCTGGGGCAAGTAGAGGTCTGCTGGGTGCTGGGGCCAGCGGTGCGCGGCGTCGTGCCCATCGGAAGGGCRCACGCGGCAGCGTAGGTAGACAATATCTTTCTTGCGGGTAGTTGCTTCCATACGCCGCATGCAGATCGCGCATCGCACGAAGGACCTCAGCAGATAGAACCGCTTGTTGGATGTATGATTGTTGCCGTTGGTGGCGGAGCGAGAGCCTTGCCGGGGCTTTCCTATGTTGGATGCGGCTTGATAGATGTTCAGGCTCACGATCGGCCTGTGGGTGGGCTCGGGGGACCAGACCCAGAGCTCGGGGTAAGCATTCACCTGGTTTAGGGATCTTGCTGTAGGTGGCGGTTCGTGGGCGTGGCTGTGGGCC